>NZ_JBFTMS010000036.1:0-43654 GCF_056397085.1 Peribacillus sp. 05N428
CTTCAAATATTTTCTGACTTCAAATATTTTCTGAAGATCCATATAGCTGTGCTTTCCTTCAAGGTAAAGTCGTACAATGAATATTTTCTGTTCGGCAGAAAAATTAGCCATAAAAAACACCCCGTAAATGTTAGTTTGGTGTCTAACATTTACGGGGCAGTTCAAGTTTGTCTACAGTCTGAAAGGTCCATTCCTATTGGGATGGACCTTTTTCATTCATTTACAATTTCCCTTCATTATACTCAAGATTCACTTTTATTGAATGCTCTCTCTTCACTCCAAAATAATTCGTGCCTATTACACCTAAAATGATTAGTATCGAACCCAATATATCATAGATCGTAAGCTTTTCATTTAGAATGAGAGCTCCTGCTGCAATCGTGACAACAGTGGAAAGATTTGCAAACACACTCATTTGGGACGCTTTTATTTTTGATAAAATCGTATTGGATAATAATGAAGTGACCAATGAAGCCAATATCCCCAAATACAAAATGGAACTGATGAATTCCATGCTCGACCATGGTGTAAAGAATTCCGGCATCGTACCTTGTTTTAAATGGGTAACGAGTGCAGCTGCATTAAAAATGACAAAGCCTGTTCCCATCATGAAAAAAGACATTTCACCTGGTGTATAGTCCTTGGCAAGTGAACGGGTCATCGTTGTATAACAAGCCGTTGCAATACAGGATAGCAGGATCAACACCATCCCAAGCATGTCGGAAAAATTGATGGTGCTCCCTTTCATCACAAAAATGAAAATGACCCCAACTACCGACAAGACAATCGAAAGTTTTTGATATAAAGATGTTTTCTCCTTAAGGAAGTATCCAGCTATCATCAATGTTAGAATTGGAGTGACGGCAGAAAGAATTCCAGCATCGGTGGATTGCGAATACTTAAGCCCGAAAGTTTGAAAGGCAAAGAAAAGAGTTGGGAATAATAGAGAAAGCGGTACAAGATTTTTAATCGACTCCCAAGAATAGTTCACCTTAATGACTTTTACGGCGACCAGCAACAAAATGATGGCGAAAGAAACCGTGAACCGGAACGCCAAAGTATCAAGCGGATTCGATTCAGCAATCGCCATTTTCGTGAATAAGAAAGATAGGCCGACAATACTTGAATGAAATAGCGCTAACATGTATGCAAATGATCGGGATTTCATGGCTGCAACTCCTCAACTAGATTACTATATTCCTATTTAGGTATAGTACCCTTTGCATCTGTATTGCAACCCAAGTTAGAGGTAAAAAACTGGTCTTTTTCTGGATATGTAACGAATTAGAGCCTATTACAATAATGTATGGTCGAATTAAATCCGAATGCATAAATCGTAAGTAATATTAATCGACAATGACAGAGTTTTTTGGATAGGTTTCTTCTAATTCAATACTATTGTAGGCAATTGGTTCTTCAAAGGATGTCCGACTTTTCTGTTTTCTTTTCAAATACATACTGATGGCATAAGCAACTGTGAAGTTTATCAATAAAGCGATTAAGCCAATATTAATATTCAAGAAATTCATCTGAGCTAGATGCATACCTATGGCGAACAGATCCCCTGTAATGAGGCCGGCTGCAATACCTGCAGGTCATATGGAGCGGAAAAAGAAAATCGATAATAATCCAGGCAGGAATTGCCCAAAACCATAATAGGCTGTGTTGATCAAGTTAAGCATCAAGCTTGGCGCCAGCAATGTTAACCCCATCGAACACAACAGATAGAAGGACACCAAATCAGCACAAACAACATGATAACAATATCTCTTTTATGAAGAATCATATTCATCTTAACGGGGATGCCCAGTTAATTTCAATAACAGCACTTTATAGGATGATCATTTACAATTCATCTATGATAAAATTCAACGAGGAAGCGAGGTATACATATATGTTAGTTACTATTGTAATTTTCCTTATGGCTGGTCTGGCGGAAATTGGCGGCGGTTATCTTATTTGGCTTTGGTTAAGAGAAGGTAAATCCATTTATCTAGGCTTAGCCGGAGGTTTCGGGTTAGTGTTATACGGCATCATTGCAACTTTCCAAACGTTCCCTACCTTTGGCCGTGTATATGCTGCCTATGGCGGGGTTTTCATTGTTCTTTCTGTTTTATGGGGGTGGGGCATCGATAAGAAAACCCCTGATTTATATGACTGGATTGGAGCTGTAATCTGTTTGGTCGGTGTTTCAGTCATTATATGGGGCCCTAGACAGTAAAAAAATTAAAGGGCATAAGGCCCTTTGATTTTTTTACCACGATCTCCATTTGTTGTTTTGACCGATTTTCATTTGAATATTTCCATACAGTGATCCAGCTTGGGTGTACATCATATCAATTTCTTTTCCTGCCTGTTTGCCGTCAAATTGCTGAAGTTATCCTGTATGAACCAAATCGCCATTGCTGCAATGATGCATGGTATGGCAAAAGCTAAAAAATTGACTTGCAATGACAACTTCATATCCAGCAGGACTCCACAGAAAGTAGGAGCGAGTATTCCGCCAATTCTGCCGATCCCCAATGCCCAGCCGACACCTGTAGAACGGATTTCATTCGGATAATACTTGGATACATATGCATTCGTTACGATTTGTGTACCTGTTGTCGTACCTCCTGCAATGGCAATCAGTATATACAGCATGACCATGCTTGGCTTGAAGCTCAGCATCGTGAAGGTAATGAATCCTATGACCAAGAAAGTAACCAGAATCCTCTTGGAACCATATCTGTCTGCAAGCTTCCCTCCAACGATCGCCCCAAAAACTGCTCCAAGGTTCAATAAGACTAAGAATGTCAGGCTTGAACCTAATTCATATCCTGCCCCTCCCATGATTTTTGGCAGCCATGTACTCAAACCATACATTACGAACAAACACATGAAAAATGCAATCAAGAACATGAGGGTGCTCAAAGTCCTGCCATTTTTGAACAACTGCTTAACTGGAAACCCTTTCATTTCACTTTTGAGTTGCTCCTGAAGGACAAAATGATCATTAATGGTGTATTGCCCGTCTACCTTCACTTGATTCAGAACGCTCACCAATTTGCTTTTCTTATTTTTTGTCATGAAATAATTTATTGACTCAGGCAGCAATTTATATAGTATGGGCATGAAAATTAATGGGAGTGCACCAAGCCAAACCACTGCCCGCCAACCAAAGTTCGGAATCAGGTACATCGCCCCCAATGAAGCGACAACTCCCCCTAGTGCGTGTCCGCTGAACAACCTCTACAGCAATTATCCTCCACTCCGCCATCAAAGATGGCAGAATCGTCCCAAGCATGAACATATCATATCCGTCACAAATGATGATAAAGATACAACATAATAAAATCTGTAAATAAAAACGGTTAAATTCTTGCATCAATCATTTCAGACACTTGGATTGTGCGCATTTCCTTCCCCTCTTTCTGCCTTTCCTATTGACGTAGTCTTAAGGATGTCTATATTTTTTTGGCCGAGCTAACATTTAATGACAACTTCTATTGTAGTTAAAAATACAAATTATACATATATAGAACTAAGTTCACTATACATTAACTTAGTTTTTAGAATATTGTCAATAAACAAAGTTGATTAGCCATATTAATCAACAAAAAAACCCTCTTATCAAAGAGGGCTTTTAATGTGTATAAGGATTAAGCTTCCAAGGCTTCTTTACGCTTTCTTTTCCTTGATTCTGTTATTAGATCATAACCAAGATAAAGGATGATGGCTCCGCCTAACAATTTAACATATAACGGAATGTCCGCTACAAAGAAATAGATCATAGAGAATAATGTCCCTATAATGCATAACCAAAAAATTATATGTTTTAAAATTTTCAAAGTATTGACTCCTCACAAAAGATGAGATTAATTTCTAGTTCGCTCCACTTCAAGGGAGAATTAATTATCCGTACCTTCATTCTACCATTTATTCTTTATAGTAAGAGTAACTCATATTGCGAAATTATGAACATTTAAGCAACTTTTCACAAAAGCAGGTCACGCCAAACAATTTCTGGAAAACCTTTAAGCAATTTCTTGTCAATTTGCCATTTATTTAGTATGGAAAAAAAGTCTAAAAAAAAAAATAGGCATGAAATGACAGCGAGGGTATCCCAGCACTGTGCATTTCATGCCTGTAGTTCACAAGACGTTCATTTTATTGGATTCTACGTCCATTTCTTCCGTTGGTTCCGAATGATCATGTTTATAATAAGCCATTTTCACTGGAACGAATGATAAGGCAACCGCAGCAATGAGGCCCGGAATGGCGAAGGCAATGAAATTCAATTGGATGGGTAGCGAGATGGATAATAAAAATCCGCCGAGTATGGGCCCGAGCATACCGCCAATCCTTCCGATACCAGATGCCACCCCTAGTGCAGTCGATCTAATATTTGGCGGATAGTACTGGGAAACATAGGCTTGTACAAGGTTTTGGGCACCAATGGTACAGGCTCCTGCAATCGCTACCAATGTGTAAATCACAAATGAGCTTCCTCCCATTCCCAATAGCGTCAAACTTACAGCACCAAGCGCATACATCGGCACAAGCATTTTCTTGGAACCATAACGATCACAAAGTTTAGCGATGATAAGCGTGCCTACGATAGCGCCGCCTTGAAGGACGATCAAGAAACCTAAGCTTGAATTCAACGCATACCCTGCCTCGATCATTAGCTTTGGAAGCCATGTATTCAATCCATATACCATCAATAAGCACATGAAAAAGGCGATCCAGAACATCAATGTGCTAAGAGTACGGGAATCCTTAAACAATCCAACAATCGGCATATTGGCTTCTGTTTTTTTCACTTCCACAAGTTCGTCCTTGATGTCGAATTTACTTTCCGGACTTACCTTGGATAATATTCTGATCAGTTCTTCCTTTTTGTTAATTCTGATCAGATGGGTCGAAGCCTCTGGTAAACGTTTCATCATGAAGGGTAAAAACAACAATGGTATTCCGGCAAACCAGAATATTGATTCCCACCCTAGTGTCGGCATAACCAGGATGCCCAGTATCGGCGCAAGCATCCCTCCGAATGAGTAACCGCACAAAACGATTGAAACGACCATGCTCCGCATCGTTTTCGGTGCATAATCCGTCAATAAGGCAATGACGTTCGGCATGATGCCCCCAAGCCCTAACCCCGCCAGGAATCGGAAAGTCGAAAACATCGTAGGCGTATCCGCAAATCCACATAAAAGCGTAAATAAACTAAATAAAATAAGTGTAATCGCGATTACGTTTTTCCTGCCAATCCGATCTGCTAATGTACCAAAGAAGATGGCCCCGAACAACATTCCAAATAGACCGTAGCTGCCCATAGCCCCAGCTTCCACGGAAGTAAGGTTCCATTCCTCTGTTAATAACGGGACGACTGTTCCGTAAACGACAAGGTCATAGCCGTCAAAAAGGATAATGATAAAACACCATGCCAGCAATCCTAAATGAAAGCGGTTAAATTTACTGTTGCTAATTACCTCGGTCGTATTAATTTTAGCCATAAAATCTTTCTCCTCTCTAGGTGACTGCAATAATTCCATCCAAATGATAGCGCTTACGTAATCATTCAAAAAATATTCGACTCACATATTTTTATACAAATAGTGAACCGAGTTATCTAATTGTTATTATAAATGCTAATTATCTGATATTTCAACAAAAACTTTCACATATTATTCATAATCTTGAAGCCTTCACATAACCCGGTTACTAACATGGTATTCGCAATTTCTGGATATCAACTTTTTTTATACCGATCTTCAACGTTCCAAACCATAAAACAACAAAAAACCAGTCCCTTATCGGACTGGTTTCTAATTATTAAAGTGGTAAGCCGCAATTGCCGTATTCAAGTAAGAAAGTTTTAAACCACCACTCCTCAAAGTGGGTGTTTGCAGAAGCAATCCTGTTGTCCAAGTCAGTGACGAGGCATAACATTCCTGTTTCAATATAAAACTCCCTATTACAGCTTAAAGGTTAAAACTTAATTATCATTACGAACAACGCAGCTTGTATAGTTATAATACCGAAATATCTTCAAACTTGCAAGTTTAATCATTCCCATGCAAGAAAAAAATTTCATGCCACTGGTGCAGCCAAATTAAATTCAAGCCCAAAACGTCAAATGGCACTCTGGTTTCACTATCCGTCCCCCATTTTCATTGATATCTTTTTAGGGAATATCATACTTGGGTAAGTAAATATTTTAAGATAGAATGTGCAAGATAAAATGGAGACGGAAATTGAAAGTGTTTGTCTTGCGAAAATCATCGGATGTTTAACACTATAATATATCCTAAATACCATTTGCAAATACATGGAAGGAGTCTATAATATTAACTAATAGATTTGATTGGAGTGACTGATTATGCTTTCAAACATTGGTTTTCCCGGTTTAATTTTAATCCTTCTTTTAGCTTTAATTGTTTTTGGACCGAACAAGCTGCCTCAAATCGGACGGGCAGTCGGCACCTCACTTAGGGAATTTAAGGATGCAACCAAGGGAATAACAGAAGAAATACAAGAGGAATTCAAAGATGACGTACAAGCTGCAAAAAAAGAATCGATAAAATGAAAAAGACGCCTGCACGCAGCAGGCGTCTTTGATGCGTTTGTGGCGCAGAACCGTCAGGCCACATCCCGACGTTTAGCTAAAAGCTTGTTCTTCGACTTACACAAATTAGCTCATCGCTTTATTAATATAACATTAAACTTATATTTTATCAAGTAATTTATTGAGCAGCCTGTTAACGGCATCCAATGGGAAGTGATTTAAATCCCTGTTTATAGTTTGTTCATATTCTATAGACCGCTTTGGGGATTTTTAAAAATATTCTATCGAGTTGTTTATTTAAATACAAATAAGCCTATAGAGCTGATCTCAAAAACCGTTCAACTTCATTACAAGTTCATTGTCAATTGAGTCAATTGATCCGAGGAAACGGCCACTTGATTGAACGCTTCATTAATTTCCTCGAATATATCATTCAGCTCTGTCATTTCCTTGGTGATCTTAATATTCTGCTCTTTAACAGAAAGCATGGCCTTTGCTATATCAGTAAAAAATATGCCCGTTTCTTTTCCTTGTTTCGTACCTTTAGTAATTTCCCCGCTAACCATGGAAATTGACGTGTTCATGACATTGGTAAAATGAGCGATTCCATTAACCAATTTCACTACTTCAGAAACCGAGTCCTTGGTATTTTCGGAGAGCTTCCTTACCTCACCAGCCACAACCGCAAATCCTTTACCATTTTCACCAGCTCTTGCCGCTTCAATCGCTGCGTTCAACGCCAACAAATTCGTTTGCTCGGCAATTGAAGTGATGATCGTGACAATTCGTTCAATTTCCTTTGAAGTATTGGAAAGCTGCTCCATATCTTTTGAAATGATCGTCATTTGCTCCTGCGTTTTTACCAATCTTTTCTCTAATCCCTGTAACAGTTCGACTCCCTCATTTGACTTTCCCTCTGCATGTATGGCTATTTCTGACCCCTTTTGGGTGAAATCATGAATTTCCACTACCTTACTTGCCATTAATTGAGTTGCTGAACTGGTCTCTTGACTGATTGCTGCCAATTCCTCTGCATTATGATTGACCTGTAGTTTAATCGTCTCTTTTTCTGCTAAGTTTTTTTGGCGAATCTTCTCATTTTCAAGTTCATATGCCTCTAAAACTATTTGCTGCTCTAAATTAAAAATTTTAGTGACAGCCAGAATGTTATCTTGATATTGCTCTATATTTTTTATGTTGGAAATCACATGAATGATCAATGATTGCAATAAATCCTGAAATGCACTCATATACCATTTTGGCTGAAGTCCAATTCGCACATGTACTTGTGCGATAATATAACGCTGTTTAATATACGCATCATCAATGGTTCCGCTAAACATTTCGAACATATGACGATGCAGTGTCTTTTTCAACCTATCAACAGAACCATTGTCCTTAATGATTTTCATTAAAGAGGGTTCATTTTCTAGATTTTTATAAAAATTCCCTACAATTTGTGTCAAATGTTCCTTCACTTGTTCCTGTAAAGAACGAATTATGCACAAATCCTCGATGCTCAAATGAATCATGTCCACTTGATTCAACACGCTCGGATATTCCTTGATATTGATACCGACGTGTTCTTTATATTGCATATAGTCTATAGAATCTATCTTTTGTTTATTTCTCCATATTCTTTTCATGATTGAATTGCCCCCCATTTTTTAGCCCATATATACTATTTCGACATAAAGTCTGTTTATCTTAATTCACTTTGAGAAATTTTCTTCTTTCACATAAGACTTATGAACGATATATGTCCAAACAAAAAAGACACTCCAGAGAGTGTCTCAGATCGTATACTTTATTGAGAGAGTGTAGGATATGAACGTTGATTTCCACTTCAGGCACTCGCTTTCCGCGGGCGGTCCGGGAGCCTCCTCGGCGCTCTTTTCCCGCAGGAGTCTCGTACCTTCCGTTCCAATCAACTGGAATCTATTTTAAGAATAAACTGTAGGCTGGACTCATTTCGAACACTTGAATAAGACTAGTTTATATTTTTGGTTTTTTTACATATCTATGAAACCCTCACAAGATTGAAGAAATTCGCGACACTCCTGCTGAATTTAACTGGCTAGCGAAAAAACAAAAAACATGAAGGATAACCAAGCTTTCATTTAAAATCTTGGTTCGGGGAGATAGCCTTCAGCCTTCCTAACCCCTTTAGTCGTCAAACTGAAACTCTCAAAAAGTGTCTTTTTCAATGATTTTTTTCATGCTGGTTAAGATTGGAATGCTTACGGGAATAAGCGAAGTAAATGACTACTCCGATAGCCATCCAGATTAAAAACCTTATCCATGTATGACTCCCTAGCTGAATCATCAAGAATACGCAAAAAACGATTGCCAGGCCAGGAACGAGCGGTACTGCCGGACAATAAAAAGCTCGTTTCATATCCGGTCTTGTTTTCCTTAAAACGATGACAGCTACGGAAATCATCGTAAAAGCAGTCAATGTTCCAATGTTGACTAACTCTGCCAATTCACCAAGTGGTATGAAGGCTCCCAATAGGGCCGCTATCATACCAAATATCCATGAAGCTGCATAAGGTGTTTTATATTTTTTATGAAGTTTTGATAAGGATTTTGGCATCAGCCCATCACGTGACATCGCAAACATGATTCGCGTTTGGCCATACAACATAACCAAGATCACCGTTGTCATTCCGAGGAAGGCACCTAGATCGATGATTCCTGCAACCCAATTTTGTCCTGCGCTTTGCAAGACCAAAGAAATCGGGTGATCAAGAGCCTTGCTGAATTGTGCATACGGTACCACACCTGTCATGATTAAACTTACGATCATATAAAGCACAACACAAATGACCAAGGAACCGAGGATTCCGCGTGGTAAATTCTTTCCAGGATTTCTTGTTTCTTCAGCAGCAGATGCAACTGCATCAAAGCCGATGAAGGCAAAGAACATTAATGCGGCAGTTGAAAATACTCCATCGATACCAAATGGCATGAAAGGCTGCCAGTTTTCCGGTTTCACATAATAGATAGAAGAAACGATGAACAACAACACTACCAATACTTTAATAACGACCATTATATTATTGATTCTGGTCGTTTGTTTCGTACCTATGGAAATCAAAAAGGTAATCGCCATGACTATCAAAAAGGCCGGCAAGTTCATATAAGTCGTGACACCTTCGACCGAACCTGGTGCTGCCGTCAATTTCTCTGGAAAGTTAATTCCGAATCCACTTAAAAATGATTGGAAATAGCCCGACCACCCAGCCGATACGGCACTAACAGCCAATAAGTATTCAAGAATTAAATCCCATCCGATTATCCAAGCGGCGAATTCACCTAAAGTTGCATAAGCATACGTATAAGTCGAACCGGATACCGGCACGGATGCTGCAAATTCTGCATAAGAAAGTGCAGCGAATAAACAGGCAAGCCCAGCAATGACGAAAGATAATGAAAGTGCAGGACCAGCATTCACTGCACCAGTACCTGTTAATACAAATATGCCTGTCCCAATAATCGCTCCAATTCCTAGCATCGTTAAATCCCAAGCCCCTAGTTCTCGTTTCAATCCCTTACCGCCGGAACCGGCGTTTTTCAACAAGTCCTCAATGGACTTCTTCCTAAAAATACTCATGTTCTTTCCTCCGTAAATTTTATAAACTATTCTGAAAACTACAGACAAATAAATTCACTTTCATTTATATCGAAGAAATTTCGACAAATTTCTACAATTCCTGAATTGTCTGACTTTCAAATTATACGTATTACCCCTTCCTTCGTCAATGATTTATTATTGTAAAATTCTGTTTTTTGAATTTTCTTTGGAAGGGAATCCTTAATATTCAACAGGAATATCAATATTTAACAAATAAGGATTAACAATTCATTATTTTAATATTAATAAAGTGCGCTACTTGTATAAGTTTCTAATATTTTTAATCCAATATAAGTTCATTCGTTATTTTTGTATAAGTATTATTATGAAATAATACTCCAATATTATCCTGATCATTCATGCACCAATAGTTTGACGGAATCAAAGTACATCACTATACTTATTAAGTCTTAAAAAAAGTACGGGAATTATGCTTAATAATTGAAGAAGGTGACATTCATGGATTTTGCAATTACCTATCTGTCTTTTTATTTAATCCAAGTCGAAGGAAAAGGCGATCAGGCTGATAAGCGTTTTAAACATTTCCAAACTCTTGATACTGAAGAATACGAAGAAAGTCCTCTAAAGGATTTTTTGGATGGGGAATTGATGAAGATTTCCAAACGGAAAGTCGACCGTCATCCAAAAACTGAACAAATACCAACGAAAATTGGTTCTTTTATTGTCGAAGAAGGACATGCACTTGATTCCAACCCTAATTACAATGTATTTAACCGTGTTCGATATGCTAAAACAAAACAGGAATTCCAAGAGGAAAATGAACAATTCACGCGGTCTTATATTGATACGAGTGCCGTCCGTGGCGGTGTCTTCATAATCGCATCGGCAAAATTAACGAAATATCTTGATGAACCATTCGTTTTCTTACTAAAATGTGATTTCGAGCCGAAAGTTGCTTCCATTTCGGATGAACGGACCTTGATTAGGCACGTTGAAATGGCAATCACCACTAAAAATATGAAATCCATCCAATACCCCTACATGCCCGAAGAAGGAATGGTCGAAGAAGGTGAACTGAAGATCCATCAGGCCTCACATGCCCGCTACTTCGAGGACTTCTTGAAATTCGTCGAATATGGCGAATCGATGCCGGAAATCATGAAAAACCAGGTCATCCATATGGTCCATGAACATGTATCCGCTCAATTCGAAGAAAACAGTGACGAACTGCAGAAATTCGAACAAGACCTGGAAATCTGGGAAACTAGTGAAAAGCGGGAAATTCAGGAACGCCTTGAAACACACCAAGTCGTCGAAGCCACAGCCCAGATTGTCGAACATACACCTGAAGCCGAATTACGAATGAAGCTTGGTAGTACATCTATCAAAGGACTGTTAGCCGATTTTGGCGATAGCATCCATTTAGGAAAGATTAATGGAAAGTATGTATTAATGATAGAATCCAATACAATAGAGTTCGATAAAGGCGTTTCCCCGATTGAGTTTCATAAGCCGGATGATTTGATGGAGATTGTGGAGAAGATTAGTAGGAAGGTTTGAGGGATTTTATACGTGTATTTTGAGCATTGTGTGACAATAACAGAAAACAGCGATTACAAAGGTTTTCTCGGCAATATTAGTGACCGATAGTGTGACCGCTAGATTAACAAAAAAATGGCTCTTATTCCTGTTAAAAGGTTTCCTAAAGGATTATTATCATTAAGAGAGAATGCATTATGAAATAGCATTCTCTTTTTATATTTATACTTCAATTCAATACAACCTTTTATTAAATGTACATAACCCTTGCTTTTTATATTTTCTTATTAGTTTTGCTTCATATTGTCTTGCTTCTTTTTCTGAATCAAATTCCGCCAGAAACTTATAAGTGAGCTTCCCTTCTTGCATCAACTTCTTATGTTCCAAGTTTCCTCTATTTGTATATCTTCTACAACGGTACCAAACTCCACTTCCAATATAAACAACAACTCCGTTAAGCCCATGCTCATAAACGATTTGGGTGTTTACCTTCCTGAGTTCATTTGGATTAATTCCATTCTTCTTAATAAGTTGTATTATTTTCTGAAAGGTTGTTCCATAAATATTGGCTATGTCCTTGTTTGTCATTTTGTCTGTTAAATGTTGTATTAGTTGCTCTTTTGTTGGCAACATAAAAATCACCTCGATATTCTTATATCGAGGTTTAGAGAAATGTAAACTATTTACGTATATTTAGTTCCTTTTCTTTTTCTTTGACTAAACGTTCTAATTTTGTCCAATCATGTCTTAAAGTTTCAAGATTATCCTCCAAAAACAAAACTTCGTATTTTTCATCTTCTGGATCCGTAGGTAAACCTTCCCCTGTTAAATTTCTAATAATATTCTTTGTAATATCAACATTAGTTTTTATATTTCCTGTAATTAAATCAAGAGAAGCAAATATAAAAAACTTTTCTTCAAATTTTTTCAATTGAATTTCTTTAACTTTTATTTCTTCAATATACCTTTTTATAATTTTATAAAAGCAATACATTGTATCATCAAGCATAATCTGGACTCGATCTTCATTATTTATGACTTCATCAGTTTCCTTAGAGTAATGTAATCCTTCTTCATCTTTGAACAAATAAAAGTTTTCTATACTAATGTTACTATGAACAAATTTAGAAAGTGGACTGTACTTTTCTATGTACAATATATATAAGCCTGAATATTCTGCCATCTTGTCTAAATTTGGCATTTCTAGATATTTTCCATTTTGTTTGTCTGAATAAATCTTTTTACACTCTGCAATTATTTGGTATCTTTCTCTCCACAACGATGTCTTTGTAACATATTTAACTGGTCGGGAGCTTAATAATGATGATAAAATTTTAGCTTGATCATTACTTTTAGAGCGACAATAATTTTCAAATTGATTACTTATTGATAAATACTCCATTCTAATTAGTATCTCAATAATTTTTCTCATTAATATTGTACTTGAATTAACTTGTCTGTTCTCCATTAATAAAATAAATGATTCAAAAGTTTTGTATGCATCTACAAACAACATATTTAAAGCTCTTGACTTATAATTATCGTTGTAGTGCATTCCTTTTATTATCTCAGTACTTAAATCACTTAAATTTTCAATAACTGAAACTTTATATTCAGGATCATTAAGTATTCCTTTAATCATTCCAGCATATTCTTTTTTACCCAAAACTGCACCCCTATATTTTTTAAAAGTAATATTACTCAATTATTAATAATATAAAATTGATATTTTATTTATCGTTTTTCATAATCTAGTGTACCTTTATTCATTTCCAATTATTAACAAGAATCTCAAAATCCACATCTGCCCATTTTTTCTTCCATTCTTGTAAGTAACTAATATCATTTGATGATGGAGTTGGCTCACATGGATTAATTGTTACTAGAGATGGCATTACAATAGAATCACCAATAAGTATTGCTTCACCTTCTTTTAATGTTGGTAAGGAGTCTGTTAAAGGCCCTAAACTATCTGGAAGTAACCTTTTCACATAATTTTGATCCTCTGGATTTGTTAATCTCATAGAAATGAAATTACTGCACTGTGAAAAAATGGTTTCAGAAATTTCAGAAGGCCTTTGGCTCACAATCATTGCAGTGACCCCATATTTCCTACCTTCTTTAGCAATTCTTTCTATTGAAACTCGACATGAGTTATATTTAGATGATTTTATTTTTGGGATATATTTATGGGCTTCTTCATAAACTAACATTATTGGAGTTTTATCAAAATCATCATTAAAAGTTTTTTTGAAATAATACCCATATTCAAAAATCACCCTTGATATTAAAGAAACAGTTATACTTAGAACTTCAAAAGGAACCCCACTTAGATCAATTATTGAGACATTATGATTCGTTGGGGTTTCTTGCCCTTCTATTTCGTACCCTAAAAACTGTTTGATAGTATCTTTAAAAGAAATTGTTTTTACTCTGCCGGTGAGTAAAAAACTTAATCTCTTGTCATTTAATTTGTTTTCCATTCTTGATATAAAATTAAGGAAATCCCCAAAATTAGGACCATTTGAAGTACCTGCTGGAGTTAGAATATCTTCAAACATTAAATTTATATTATCACTTGTAATCTCAAATTCGTGACCCTCAGTATTTTTCCAAACAATCTTATTCTCTTTATTTTTTCTATTATTGTTTTTGTTAAGTATATAAGTAAATACTTCATTTATATCGAATTTATATGGCGCATCATATGTTACTTGTTTTGGATCCACTCCTGGATTATGCTTTTTCTTATTAAGGGTTACTGCTTCTTTAAACACATTTCTTTGATTATGATCATTTGCTTCAGTATCTATGAATAATTCTTCTAATTCTTCACTATTCATTAACCAAAAAGGTAATACTAAGTTATTTACATCAATATAGTTAGCTCCTGGAAATGCTTCCTTATATTCTGAATGAATATCGAATAAAACAATATGTGAATTGTTTAACCCTTCATATCCATTATTTTTAACTGCTAAAGCCTCTTGTAGTACTTTTGCAACTGTATGAGACTTACCAGAACCAGTAGAACCTACAACAGCAATATGTTTATTGAAAAACTTATCACCATTCACCGGAACATTTATTTCTTTCTCTTGTGTTAAATTTGAAAAGCAAAACCTTTTTATAGGTTCAACAGCCTCATAAATAGTCTGTATCTCTTCTATTTTTGCAAGCTTCACATCTGTCGGTGGAATTGCAATATTATTTCCCCCTCTAGTAAACTTTCCATCACTATCCAAAAATCCAAGGGGCATCGCTTCTAGAATATACTGACTTTCACTACCCTCTTTTTGAATTGAAAAATTTTCTATTATACAAATTAAGGCGCAATCTTCACTATCCGATACTCGAATATATGATCCTACCGAAAATCTCTCAGCTTCTAATTTAAACTTCTCAATGTCAGTTACTTCTATCTTAATTTTGTTCGGCAATACTGAAATAACCTTTGCAATTTTTTGTTCAAAAGTCGCTTCCATCTTTATTCCCCCTATGAAATCATTCCTAAGATTTGCTGTATATCTTCAGTGAATATTTGGATATGTTTTGTACTTGAATTTGTATCTAATGGTACTTGCTTATTATTGTGAAACTGATATATTTCATTGAAATTCATTTTCCTAACTACTTCTGGTAAATCCTCAATATTAATAATCTTTACCTGCACACTTTCATTTCTCTCAATGATCTTGTCTATTCTAAATTTATCACCATTAAAAAAAGTACCATCCATAAAGAAAAACTCTTGATCTATTAGGGACTGTTTAATAATGTTCAAATTTCCATCTGCTATATTACTAAAACAAATAAACGGGGCCGGCGATTTATTAGGACGATAATACTTTCTCATTATTTTATATATAGTTTTCTGTACATCAACAATATGATCCTTTTCATTTGTTTCTATTACAAATAACCTTTCAAAATTATTAATATTGGGAGTTTTAATTGTAAAAAACTCCTTTTTTATCAATTTCTCATATTGCTCTTTAGTTAAAAAATCGGCATAGGAAGAATGAAAGATAACTTTTTTCACATCTTTGATATGTCCATCCAAGTCAATTTTGTTAATTTCTCTCATACTTTTTTCTTGGATAGCTAAATCTAATAATTTAGATCTAAAAATTGAGTGATAATATATTGCAAGTATATAATCATTTTTAGTATATAGTCGTTTAATTAAGTCTATAAGTTCAATAAATTGAGATTTAAAATCGTTAGAAAAAATTACTTGAAAATTTCTTATAAACTGACTTTTTAAATTGCGCTTATATCTTGATTTTTCATCTCCTAATATCTTATCAAGTTCAGACAATTTTAGTGATTTAATACAAGGGGGTTGATCTTTAAAATGACAATATAAATTAAGCTTTTTACTATTATCTTGATTAAATATATCTATTAATTGCATTATGGGTTTTCTAATCTTACTATCACTGTAATCTTGTGTTTCTTTATGTTTTACTTGAATAACATAATTGTCGTAATTAATATCCTGTATTTGTTCAAATTGGACTCTTGTTCCGGGATTATTTAATATTTCTAATAGTGTAATATCAAATTGATATAAAAAACCCTTGATTGCGTAATATCCTCCATCCCTTTCCTCCGGAGCCGCATTAACTTGTGAATTCAAACTATCTACCTCCAACAATTTACAACTACTTACATTATATATCCTTTTTATATAAATTTTGTGAATTTTTTAGGAATAATGTAGAAGTCTTGCTGGAAGGAAAAAAAATAAACAGCAAATTTAAGAATTTCTCATTAATTATACTTCTAACAATAATTTTTATACTCTTCCAAGAATTTTAAGAAGCGGGTCATTACTCAAATCCTCCGGTTTAGCTTGTTCTTCTTTGAATTTCTGAGCTGCATCTAATCCAAGCAATTTGAAACTCTCGATAATTTTAGCTTGAGCTTTCATTGCTGTACTGACCGACGGATGTTCTTTTTTTCCATGAGGACCCATGACAGTATAACCATCTTGAAAAAGTTCACGTTCGCAAGCCTCAACTGTTGCTAGGTTAAATGCTAGTCGTTCAATTATGATTTGATTAGTTGGGTCAAGTTTTCCGATTTTCTCTAACTCTTTAACCACATAGTCAAAATAACGTATGGTAGTTTCATCAAAATGTTCAGGTGCTTTCATATTAATTCTCCTTTACATATTTATACATAAAAATAGTTTTTATAAAAAATTCTGGTAGTGAAAGTGTACCTATGGTGGTTATTACAGTACTTACACTGTTTTTGTTCTGGAGGATAGGCGGTACCCCTCATCCTATATAAATGTTTTATTCAAACCATCGCCTTATGAAACCATAAGAGACTTCGGCATTACCCATTGATCTTAAGGATAAGTTCACCCTATCTAACAGGTTTGTTCGTGTCATATCCTTACCCTTGTTCTTCATCTCATCTAAGTAGTAATCAATTAAGATTGTTGCAGCTGCAAACCTAAACTTATCTTCATCTATAATTCCACGTACTATTTGTAAATGATTTAGTTTCTCTTTCATTTGATGTTCCATCCTCTCTTACTTAACTACTATTAACTGAGTGCTTAAACCCTGTAATGATATGGGCCAGGTGCCTAACTCATTATATGGAATATCATTATCAAAAGTAGTTATTGCGCAGTTACCAAAGTACTTCATTCCAGATGGTAGGTCGATATATACATCAACATTATTTCCTTGAAAGTGCTCTTCTCTTAATGTTGCATATGCCTCACTATCAGTAACGAATGCTTTATTACAAGCTATTGAGAATACTTCTGTATCAGTGCTTTCTACTGAATGACTTAAGGTAGCATTTCGTTGGGCAGCTAATGCTATATTTGTTCCTGCTTTATGGATGTATACTTTGCATCTCATTCCTGATTTTTTTGCCATTCTTATTTACCTTCTTTCAATTATAAAAATAAAAAAGAAGCCAGAAATTAATCTGACTTCGAATGTGAAGAACTTCAAATATAGTTGAATACTTAAGTAGTAATAGTTAACTTAGCTAATGCATCAGGATTATAAACTGCCCCATCCATGTAGGCATCAAGAAGGAATCCAACTGAACCTTTAAGAGCTTGTTCAGTATCTTGAATTGTAATAAGCTGTGGATCTTTTTTAATCATAACTGCGTATCCAGCTTCAATATTTCCGAACACACATGGGACTTGTCCAACATCAGTACCATCTTCTAATGAGCTAGTAACTGTTAATTCTAAACCAAGGAAAGTATAAGTTGGACGGCCATTTACAATACCATTCTGCATATAAAAATGTCCTGCTCCATCTTTCAACTTAGAAAGTTTGTTAAAGAAAGGTCTTGAAACAATGAACGCTGAACCTTGTAGATATTCTGGATGAATTGATGTTACCATGTCAAGAATCTTATCTAACAATTCAATATCAGTAACTGCTATTGGTAAAGTAAACTTTCCAATCTCTTCATTTGGAACAATACCTTTAAAGTCTTCATCAAGCGTACCCCGAAGGATTGATTTTTCAACAGCTTTGAAGGTGCGTTTTGCTAGTAAGTTAGGGATATATTCAGCCATATTCATAGCAGAATCATTAATTAATTGCATTGTTAAAGCCATGTATGCTCCTACTCGCTTCTGAGCAAGGTCTATATGTCCAAGTTCGATTATACCTTCAGTTAGTGACTGTCCTTCGCCAACAAAGGCACCAGTTCCAACGGATGTTTCTCTAGCAATTCTTAATGTACCAGCCACAGATGGAAACTTACGAGCACGAGCAAATACTGGGGAACTTTCTTCTAGCTTCTCAACAAGAGTGTCAGCAACTGCTGTTGGAATTACAGCTCCGTTTCCTACCGTTGTTTGAATACCAAGTGTACGAGCCTCTTGAACTTCGCCTGCAACAAATGCATTAAAAGCTTGGCTTTCTAAAGTTCGTTTTTCCTCTACTTCATTTTTATAAGTGGTTCCATATCGATGTTCAGTTTTCATTGTATTGTTTATCTCCTTTTGTTTGTTAACTGAATTTTCAGTCTTTTCGTTAGACACTTGTGCATTTTTAGGAATATCAACTTCTTCTACCAAGTCAATTCCTCGGGCTTGTATTGAACTTTGGCTATATGCAGGGTTGCGAACTATCGAAATTTCGAACAGCTCCATTTGTTCAATTGTTCGTTCATAAAGACCCGATTCAATTGATCTCCAACTGTCTTTGATAGTACGAAAGCCAAAGCTGAGATTTTTCAAAATTCCCGACTTAACCAATTCATAATAATCACGTCCCCAAGATGTAGAAGTAATTGTCGCCGTAAAGAAAAGACCTTTATCATCTTCTCTTAATTGTAAGCTTCCATTGCGAGTGGACGAAAGAATCATTTTTGAATTGTGTTCTGCCAAAAAATCAATATCTAGTTTTGCATTTTGAATTGCACGAGCAAAAGCTCCTTTTGCAATCTTTTCTTTAAAGCGCTTAGTGACGCCTAGAGTCTCAGAAAGCTGTTCCGTTTTATTAACATATCCACTTACAGTCATCGTTCCGTCTCCATTAGAACGTAGTTCAGTTGAATTAGCACGCAGTTCCATTTTCATATTTTCTACTTCCCTTCTAGTTCTTCAAAACATTCAGCAGCTAAATCCTCTAGTATGGAATCTATGATAAAGTTTCCACTGCAAGTTCGGTCTTCTGCTGTACGAAGAACTTTTCTTTCTGAATTTTCTAGGGTATATATCCGTTCGTTTTTAACCCATCTATAAGTATTTTCATCGTTGTTTAAGTTCGACATGATATGTCTCCTTCGAATTAATATTTTGCTTTGAAAGCAAACTTAAAAAATCGTAAAAAAATAGCCATACCCGAAGGTATGACTCTTGATTTTCTACTTCGCTCGGATTTAGGCAAAGATCGTCATGGCAAGAATAGAAAGTTTGGCCATAGCATTCGTACAAAACGCCAACTGTATATATATGACCCTTTCGGGCACTAAATATTTCTGCTTCTCATAATAAACAACATCGGCAACTCAACTAAAATCAAAATCGGAGAAATTCATTTATGGCAACAAAAAACCTATGTTGTTTATTATAAGAATCAAATTATTAAGGAGGTTGAATGAATAGCCAACTTCTCCGAAATGGAAGAAAAGAGGAAGCTAACTAAACATTCAACTTAAATCATGAATATTAAAACTCTTAAGGAAAAACGTTTCACTCAATTACGAAAGAAACAGAGAGGAAAGAGAATTGGAATAAACTTATCTCTCTATAAATATATATACATATCTAAAGTGCTTGGTACGATATATTGGAAAATAATTGCTTTTAAAGCATTTTTTTATCTCCCTAATTCATATATATACGAGTGCTACATACTAGACACTTTTTCTGAAACTATTTCATAATAAAACGCAAGTGAGATTTGAAAACTTCTCAAAAAAATAAGACAGCCATTAGGCTGCCTCGGAAAAGCTAAAATATGAAGAAAAAATCTCAAGTGCTTCTATGGTAGGAACTTTAGAAAGGGTCTTCATAGGAACGCCAGTGTAATTTCTTTTACAATCTTTATAAGCTGATTTTTTAGCTTCTTCCTTGTAATCTTTTATTGTTTGAACTCTTTCCTCATTTGAATGCTCTTGTCCATCCAATGCGGTCATAAAATAGGAAAGATACTCAGAATATTTTTCTTCAACAAACTTTCTCATTTCAAGGTATTCTCGCTCGCTCAATTCTTCTCGAAATTCGTCCCCTCTAGAAACGGAGTAATAAACGTATTTATTAGGATCATGAAGTTTTGAGAATAATTCTCCTGTATCTTTATCAAAAGAATATCGTATTTCTTTCGGCAATTTTGGAGGGAGAATTTGATACTTTCTGAATAAATCAATGTACCTTCCGATTGTATGTCTTTTGAGAGTATCCGGTATTTCGTATCCTAAGTCTTCATAATCAAGAATCGTATAATCTTTTTGAAACAAAACTTTCAATATTTTTTCTGCTGTTCTTTCCTTAGGAAAAGAAACTTCGGTACCAGCTAATTTTTCGCAAAGCCTAATGAACTCAGATTTCTCTTGTTCTTTATAACCTGTAACAGTGTAAGCTTTGCTTCGTCCGACTTTAGTTTCTATATAATAATAGTCTTTTAGAAATTTTTCTTTATGAGATTTAAAAGAGGTCTGCTTTATATTAAGAGCCTCACAGATTTCTTTAGTGGCATAGGTTTTTAGTTCAATCATTTTGAATGTCTCCTCAGTTTTCTTAGAATGTGTGAATAGGTAACATTAAAAGTTACCAATATATATATATAAATGTATGGAACATTTCGATGTTACCTATCAGTGATTTTGGATAAATCTTCATGCAGCTGCAGGGATGATTCGAAAATATAAACCATGTAGCCAGGACTATATTTGTTCTTTTCAACTTTTAAAATCTTATGACCTAGCTCAGTTAACTTGATAGCAAGCGATCTTTTGAATATACGTTTTTTTGAAATTGGATTGTTTGACATTGGATGGTTCCTCCTATTTGAATGTTCTTCTGTAAATTAAAAAACCTTCCAGTAGTAGGAAGGTCATTCTTCGATAATTTGAAAAATTGGTGATGAAGCATTTTGAATTTTGTCCTTTAAATACGAGTAAATTAATCCTCGTGATATCGCTGATTTATTTAAATCATTCGATTTACAGTAGTTGGAAAATTCTTCATATAAAAATTCTGGAATTGAGAAAGAAATGGTTTTAGTTTGCATCTTGATAAAGCCTCCGTTTTAGTTGGATTTATTATATATATGTACTATATCCGATGCATGCAAAACGTAAATCAACTGGAGAAAACTTTTTTAGAATGAATTCTAGGGGACTTTTAAGAAGATTAATATATATCCATTAGTCAGATAATTAGAGTCCAGCACGGGTCAATTTGGAGCTTCTGAGGATAGGTATGAGGATTGATTAAAGATATATAATGAGAATTTTAATTACATCTTAAACTTATAGTGCTGTAAGGCCAAATAAAAAAAGGGAGATTTTCCGCTCCCTTCTCATAAATATTCATTCGTTATTATTTATTTCATCTGAAAAGAAAACCCGAAGGTCCCTTTTCATAATCTATTCATTTATTGTGGTTTGTTTTCATTCCAAAGTTTTGCATTTTCTTCAAGGCTTTCAACACGAGCGGAAAGATCTTCTAATTGTTTTTTCAATTCTTGATTTTCAATTTCCAAAGTTTCATTTCCCGTTTGGAGAGCATTGATTTCTTGTTCATATGTGCTAATTTTCCCTTTGGTTCCCTGAACTTCAGATGAAAGATTTCCTAACTTTTCATTAATGGCTTTGTCTTGGTCTTGAAGTGGTTTAAATTCATTCCAATACAGCATGTTTCTAAACTTTAAGAAACTGCCTGCAAGTTCATATCTTAGAACTGTATCATATGGTCTAAATTCATATCTGTTATACTCTGGCTGTTCAAATTTGTTTTTCATGATATTATAACCCAACACATACTGAACATCACTGTAGAAGGGGTCTGTCTGTTTAACATCTTGGGCAACCATTTCTGCTGATGCGTTAGATGTAATTCCTCCAATAATTCCTACTGCTAAAAGTAATCCAGCAATTTTCTTTTTCATAATGATTTTCCCCCGATGTTTATAAATATTTCTTTATTAACCGATTCTGTTTCAATCTGCAATATATTGTAACATTAGTAATAAAGCTTGTACGCAAATCTAGAAAATTACCAGATTTTTAACATAAAATATTGATTTTAAAATAAAAAATAAGCCTTGATGGGCTCGTCTTGATTGGCTCGTTTTTTGTTAAAAGTTATTATCGATAAATTCTGCTTCTTCATCCGAGTTAAGGATTCCAGTAGCTTTTCCAACAGTCCCATTTTGATAATCCCAAAAGTAGTTATGATCTTGAGCAACGTTGTCAAAGTTTCCTTCTTTCCAACCAGTTACGATATTTAACAAATCACCTTTAAGCATGAATTCGCTATCAGCCACAATCTCGTAAACTGCATTGATGTTTTCGGAATTCATCTCAATTGCTCCCCATTTCTCTTCTGCAATAACTTTTTGATGAGTCATATGGTGCATAACATCCATGACTTCTTCTTGAGTTGAATTTTGGGTAAGACCAGTTTCATCTTGTACTCCACCAATTTCTGCAGTTTGTTCATCCATGTCTTCTTCTTCATCCTTATTCAAAATTTCCACGGGGGTGGCTGTATTTTCACGCTTTGCTTCATAATTTTTAGCGTTCTGATACATTGTCATTACCACCGAGATAATTGCAGCAGCTGCTATAAGTCCAACCATTGACCATCTAAATTTGTTCATTGTAATTTCCTCCGAGTCATAGTTCGATTATCACTCATTTCAGTTACATCCTTTTATGGATAAGCTAACCATTATTATATTAACATATACTATTAACAAATAATCTTAAACTATTAAGTAACCATATAGATAGATATAAAATTTTTATCTTATAATAAAAAAATTGAGCATAAGTTATTAATCCTCAAAATCTAAATTGATTAGATGGGGTTAATAATCACTCTGTATTGGCCATTAAACTATTCCCTATATAAATTCTATATAAAATTTATTGGAAACCAATACAGAGCATCCTGAGACTTCTGGGTACTATACAAATCTTACCAGTTAATTAATTGAACATTGGAATCTTTTAATCTTTCTTCAAATATCTCATAAGGATCAATTTGTCCATGCTTCAATTGGCTTTTATATAAGGTGTTTTCTAAGCAAGTTCTAAAGTAAGCTCCAAAGTTATCTATATCAGGATTTGCTTCTACCTCTTTTAAGACCCTATAACAAACTTCTTTACTAAGTCCCCTGATTCGATATTCGTTAGTTAATTTAAAAATTATATCATCATTGTTAACTGATTCCTTGTTAACAATATAATCTTTTTTATCTTTATATTGTTCTTTTTTATTTTTCTTTTTAATACTTGAGCCCTTTTGTAAAGGCTTGCCGGTCCCTTTAGTCAAGGCTAGGGTTTCCCTTTTGTCATAGCTGGGATTTACTTTTTGTCTTTCATGCTCTTGATTTGGTGGTATGTTCTGGTCTTCCCTTTTTTCAGACTTAGGATTACTCTCCAATAGTAATTCATCTACAATCTTATCTGTGATGTGAAAATATTTTTTTGAAGGAACACCCATTACTTTTGTTGCTATGTAACCGGCGACTTCTAATTCTTTAACAGCCTTAAGTTGCTGTTTGTATGTCAAAGAAGTTTCTTTCTCTAAAGTTTCACTAGTTAAAAAGAAGAATTCTTTGTCCTCTCTTATAGTTAACATTCCTTTGCTGCCGAAACTTTCATAACTTGAACACAACTGTCCAAATATGATGGCTCCATTTACTGAYACAGAATGAGCTAAATCTTTGTTGTACATTACAAATCCTTTACCACTTAAAATTGACATTAATTTCATTATAGTCTATCTCCCTTGACACAGAAGAAGTAGATTTGCTACTATGTTTCATGTAGAAGTTTAATTCTTCTGCGATATTCTTAATAAGAGATGGTAGAGCCGCCAAACTCATTTGCCATCTCTTTATTTATTTTATTATAGCGAACGTATATTCGTACATAAAATTTTATATCTTTTAACCCTTTGTTTATGTTTTTGTTCAATCTCTGTCCGCTTAAAAATAATCATGTTAAAATATACCTAGGAAATCTTTTCAGGTTTAAAGAGCAGCTTTTAAGGAGGTTGTTCTTACTGTGAAAGGAAGTATAACTAAAAATAAACAAACAGGAAAATGGGATTTTGTCTTCAATGGTGGAATAGACCCTTTGACAGGTAAACGAAAGCAGATTCGCCGCAGAGGTTTTTTATCTAGACAAAAAGCTTTAGATGCTATGACACTAGTTAAATCTGAAATTCTTCAAGATGAATTTACTGATTTATCTTCATTAAGCTTAGAAAAGTTTATGATTGAATGGTTTCAGGAACGTAAAATCCAATTACAGGCGAGCACTTATGAAACTCAATATATTTATTTTAGAACTGTCATAAAGCCTCGCTTAGGTCATTTTAAATTACAAAAAATAACTCCAATGATTCTTCAAAGATTTGTAAATGATTTAGTGAAAGAGAACCATTATTCTGAATACACAATTCACCTTATATTCCGTGTCTTAAGTGCAGCATTAAAAAAGGCAACTATTATTAGACTGATCAAGACGAATCCTTCCATAGGCATTACATTACCTAAAATTAGAAAGAAGGAAATTGAAATATGGTCTCTTGAACAGATTAATTATTTTATAGCAGCCTCTAAACAGACTAAACGATTAACACGTTGCTTTGTAGGTTTCCTTATCGGTTTCCTATGTGGATGCCGTGAAGGCGAAATAATGGGACTTAGATGGAAAGATATAGACTTTGATACTAACACTATATATATACGTCAAACTTTAACTCAAAAGGCTGAAATTAAAGCAGGAGCAAAGAATAATTCTAGTGTTCGGTCAGTTAGTATTCCTGCAAAATTAATACCCGAACTTATATGTCACCGACAAATGATTATTGAAGAAAAACTCTTACTAGGTGAGAAGTATGAAGATAATGATTTAATAATTTGCACACAACATGGAACGCCGATGATTCCACGAAATTTCAGGAAAGAGTTTTACAATTTAACCGATAAAATTGGATTACCTCGAATAAAATTTCACTCATCTAGACATTCACATGTATCTCTTCTAATTCAGCAAAATGTAAACGTAAAGCTAATTAGTGAAAGATTAGGTCATGCTGATATTTCAACGACACTTGATATTTACAGTCACGTTTCGCAAAATATGCAGCAAAGTGTAGCAATTGAACTTGATAAAATACTTCAATTGTGACCAATTTTGTGATCATCGCAACCTAATACTAGTTGTATCAAAGGCTTAGATACCCTTTTCCATACATGCCCGAAGAAGGTATGGTCGAAGAAGGCGAACTGAAAATCCATCAGGCCTCACATGCCCGCTACTTCGAGGACTTCTTGAAATTCGTTGAATATGGCGAATCGATGCCAGAAATCATGAAAAACCAGGTCATCCACATGGTCCATGAGCATGTATCTGCTCAATTCGAAGAAAACAGTGACGAACTGCAGAAATTCGAACAGGACCTGGAAATCTGGGAAACCAGCGATAAGCGTGAAATCCAGGAACGTCTAGAAACACATCAGGTCGTCGAAGCCACAGCCCAGATTGTCGAACACACACCTGAAGCTGAATTACGAATGAAGCTTGGCAGTACATCTATCAAAGGACTGTTAGCCGATTTTGGCGACAGCATTCATTTAGGGAAGATTAATGGAAAATATGTATTAATGATAGAATCCGATACGATAGAGTTCGATAAAGGCGTTTCGCCGATTGAGTTTCATAGGCCGGATGATTTGATGGAGATTGTGGAGCGGATTAGTAGGAAGGTTTGAGGAAGGTTTTGTGAGCAAAAATGTGAGCAGTATGTGATCAATTTTAGACCCTTAAAATACTATTAATACTCTTAAATTTAACTACTAACTTCTATTTTCAATTAAGAAGTTATATATTTTTTTAGAAATGCATGCTTATCAAGAGCCTAAGTAAATACTGCTACTTAGGCTCTTTTCTTTTAGAACTTGTTTTCATACAACTTCATGTTCTTGTATTCCAAAGTTATAAATTTCCCCTTCCCTGCTACGTTTAGGTAGATTCTCTTTTTTCTCATAAGATTAGTTGATCACCCGGTACTCACAAACATAGTCAACTGAAGAATCATAAGGAAATTGTTCTTCATGCCATTGAACCACACCTTCTGCAGTTTCAACGTTGTATGTAAATACTTCACCTGTTCCAGCTGCATAGTCGTGTAGGTCTTCAATAGAAGCAAGTTGATATTGGAACCCTGCTTGCATTTCTTTTTCAAATACGATCCATTGTGCTTCGTTGTCAGTTACGAATACCTTTTTAGCTTCGATTGTTGTTGTCATATTAAATATCCCCTTTTGCCTTTCGGCTGTTTTTTGTTTGGATTTTTTCGTTGTCCGTCTTGCTGATAAGTTAACTATACTATATAGTATATATTATATCAACAATAAATTACAACTTTTCCAAATTATCTTTTTATGTTCTAGACGATATAAGATATAGTATAATTATATAAGTAAATAAAAGGGGTTGTATGAGAATGAAAACTACAGTGAAGGTCACTCCAAGATTAGGTAAAGTATTGAAGGAAAGAGGAATGACACAAGTTAAATTGAGTGAACTTACAGGAATCGCTCAAGGAAACATTTCAAGGTTTGATAAATTAGAAAGTCACAAGGATACTCATACAGTTTTAATCTCTAGAGCGTTAGGGATATCTATAGAAGACTTATTTGAAATTGAATTGATTCAAACAGAAGAAAACCACCAATCAAAATAAACTGTTGGTGGTTTTTTGTATAAAAGGTAATTTATTGTGAATAATACAATTGTAGCTTGCGTTTTAACTCATGAATTTCCCCTCTTTTGAGCTAAGGTGTATTCCATTGTTTAGTTTACTTTACTTCAAATTCAGCTACCTGCGGATCTACTCCATTCTCAAAGTTCTCATCGTTTGATGGACTGATTTGAAGTCTAATCTTTTCAATATCCTCTATAGGAGTATTAAAAATTACTCCTACTTCACTTTCTTTATTAACCTTGCCATAATAATTATCATCTTCACCTTCGTCATAATCGATAAAGTCATAGTTCAATGAGTCTACTGTTTCTTGTTTGCCATTAGCGAATACAGTTACCTCTTGAATGTTTTGGAAACTGTAGTCTTCATCAGATGTGTTTTCAGCATGTGATTTAATATATAGATATTGGAATTCATCTCCGACTTCTTTTTCTGTATACATGGAGATTCTATCTTGCTCATCTACACTTACATTAGATACCTTTTTAAAAGAGATTTCTTCAATTTTAAATTTGATTGGATTTGCATCATACTCTTTGTCTTTAGCTATCTCACGTAGCACTTCAACTTTTTGTTCTGGTTGATTCTCAGCAGAATCAGTCTCTTCTGCATCTTCCCCAAAAGCATCTTCAACTTGATCAAAGTTTGCTAATACAGCCTCTTTAAAGTTATCATCTGATACAATTTTATATTCTCCGTCTTTATTCTTCTTAAGATTTAACGTAACCTCACGAGTAACCCTTGGCGTATCCTCTGATTTGATATGCTTAAGCATGGATGATTCCATTAGCTTCTCCATTGCTTTATCAGCCTTCTCTGAATCTTCATCAAACGCTGTTGCAAACGCTACTGGCATTACCTCAGCAATCGCAGCCGTAGTTGCTACACCAACATCAACTGATGTAATTTCAACCTTTACCTTAGCCTTGTCGTCTTCGCTTGACACTTCTTTTGGTTTCTCAAACTTATAATCTTTAGCTATCGCTTTTAGAAACTTCTCACTACTCATTGATTCCTCTTCAGATTGTAACTCTTCCAAGCCTTCATCTATTTGTTTTCCTGCTTTTTCAAAGTCACTTTTTTGGAATGCTGTTAAAAACTCGTCAACTGTATCAGTTGGTTTTTCTGCTCCACATCCTGCTAATAGTCCTACTGAAACAACTAGACCAGCTATTACTTTTTTCATTTATAATCCCCCTAAAAATTACACTCTTTGTAATTTTACCATATTAATCTAATACTTTTGTATTGTTTTTTAATTTTTCCTTAACACTGATCCCTATAATGCTTCAGTTGAGAAGGTAATATTTCTCTCTTCTAATTTTTCTTGATATGCCAAATGCTCAATGTGTCCTTCAGCGACAAATGTTTTAGTTTCACCATTTTCAATCCATTTAATTAAATACATTTTTTTCATTCCCTTATCTCTACCGCTACAAAATCCTCAAACTTCACCCTGATAATATGTCCCTTCTCATTTTCCAACTCCAGATGAATCACCTTTGTAAACTGATCTAACCTATGTATCATCCCAACATACTCCCAATCAAAACCATCTTCCCAAACAGTAAACATTACAGGTGAAGCAAATTCCATAGCAGTGTGTATCTTGTTCTCAAACTCTTCTAACTGGTACTCATCTAATATCGGCTTTACTTGACGGTAATAATCCTTATTTACGTCATTTAATAATTTAACGTATTCAGGCAGCATCAAAGCAGGTTGCCATTTAAGCTTTCCACGATCTTTTATAGACATAAGAACATCTCCATTCATTCTATAAATACATTATAGAACACTTGTTCTTAGTTTAGTCAAAAAAAATGAAGGGGAAAATTTCCCTTCTATAGATAACGGAAATATCTTTCCTGTAAAAGTGTTTTAATTAACCCCTCTAAGTCCAGAGTACCCTCTTCAGTAGCTGTACCAATTCCCTCTATATAAGTGTATTCATCAGTATCAATTATTTTTAAGCCTTCTAGGTTGCGCATGTTTATTCCTCCAAATGTCAATCGATTACGTCAAAATTACATTATTCAGTTTTTCAATTCCTTTATTGCAAATTGGATTGCTTCTTCTTCACTATACTTTTCACGGCACAACTTCACAGGCATACAATCCTCAGCCATTAAGAATACATGATCATCAAATAACTGTAACTTAGCCTTTATGTAACCGGTTCGCTCAAAACTCAATTCTTTCAATTTCACAAAATCAGCCTCCCTCATAGCCTATATATTCATTATATAGGTAAAAAGTCCTCGTGACAGTATTGTGAATAGATTAGCAATTATTTTTTATTTGTGACAGAAAACGTAACAAACACTTTTTAATCAGAGTGTTTCTTCTGTATTTCAGATTCAATTCGAGTAATTACCTTGCTCATATTCCTATTGATATTACTTCCACTGAATCGTAGCGTTTTCCATCCGATTGATTTTAGGTATGCATCTCGCTTTCTGTCGTGCGCTTTAGCTTTCTTACTTGAGTGAAAAGCTTTACCATCACATTCAATAGCAATGCGATATTCTGGGAGTGCTACATCAATTCTATACCTTCTTATTGGATACTGGGTAGTTGCTTTGTAATCCCTCATCCACAATGCTTTCAGTACCTTCTTCTCAATAGGACTTTTACATTTGTCTAATTCCACGAAGTATGGGGGAATGTATTGATTCACCGTAACTCCTCTGCTTCTTCGTATGTCCAAGCATAGAAAGACAAACCCTGATATGACAAGTCCAAAAAACACCACATATTCTACCATTGTAAATAAAAGAGGGATTTAAATGTACGTTACTAAAGATGGTGACTTTCTTAAGTCTGATAAAGATTTTGAAGCACATCAGCATTTACTAACAGCTGTTCATGTAGAGTATTTAACAGAAGACAAAGCCGTTCTTACAACTGGTTTTATTCAAGAATTTACTGATGACTATGTTAAAATTAATGATCATCATTATAACCGAAAAGAACATCTATTTGTATCTCGACCATTTGCTAAATAATATCATTCTCACATACACAAAAAAGCACTGACCATTAAGGTAAAGTGCTTTTTTTATCAACAATGCTATCAACTAGAAGGCTCAGGTGAATATCTAATTTGTAAATATTGGTGTGGAGTACACGGCAAAAAGGGTACTTTTTTCAAACCTAATATCCCACTTTTAATATCAAACGTTACTAAATGAGTAGCATTTCCTGCAAAAGCAGTGTCCACAAACATTTGGTCATTTTCATCATTGATTAGCAATTTATTAATTTTATGCTTGTGGTAATTTGTATTTATAGATTTTCCCTGTTGGAATAGTTGAGTTGCCGCATAGAGCACATCTTGCGCATCTTCAAGTTCTAATCCTGATTCATTGCACGTTCTTTTTAAAATATAAAACAATTCACCAACTGTATCTTGAGAGAATAATAGTCGAATGTCTAATTCTTCAAGATTGGTCAGCAGATGACAACTAGCGTTTTCTTCCGGACCAAAGAAACTTTCAACAAAGACATTTGTATCTACAACTAATTTATCTCCCATTTTTATACTCATCCATTAATTTTTTTGCATCCTCATACGTATATCCGGTCTTTTTCATATGCTGCTGCATTACACTTCTTATTTTCTTGATAGCTTCTGATTGCGTCATTGCTTTTTTATCCTCCCCAACTCTCATTTTCTTTACCTCCCGTTTAGTAATTTGAATACCTAATCAAGCGGATTAATAATCCCTGTAATTATTATACCATATTTTACCTTCTTTTTTTAATTTTTATCCATTATACTATTCAATAATCCTTCAAATAAATTTTCGCTTCCAGTATAGCAGTCAGAGCATTCGGAAACACCCTGACTGCTGTTATTCTATGTATCACTTATGTATTCTATCGTGATTTACTATGTAATATTTATCAGCTTTATTACTTCCTAAGGAATTAAGCTATAATCAGTAAATTCTTTATTTCCATTTCTATATTAAGATTTCTCCTTATACGATACTCCAAGAATAATATTTTGAATAGTTCTAGCACATGTCCCATATTTCTCTGCCTGACTTTTGTAGAATTTCACTTTACCACCAGTCCGATTTTCATAATCGCTTCTAACCTGTCTAGATATCCATGTTTAAATCTTTTCGTTTACTCATGTCAGCTAATACTTCTGGAGTATACTGTGACGCTCTGTCAATTAACCTTAAATTTTCTATATTGTTATTCTTAGGATTGCGGTCAATATGGTCGATTTCCATCTTCTGACCATATGCCCTCCAACTTTTCCAGCTACCCCAAACGCACGAAAAAACAGCCTCGTGTTCGTGAACAGGAATAGACTTCCCTTTGTTATTTAACAATTTAGTAAGTAAATACCCCCGATCACCAACACCTATCGCATCAACCAAAAGCCATCCTTGTTTCTTCAGACACCATATTTTCCCTAGTTGTGGATGAACTAGATAACCGTCAAATTCAGGCAACCTCATCATCTCATGCTTTACTTCCTCAAAACTCGGTAATTCTTTTACTGCTTCTTTCATTTTACATTCCTCCACATATTTTTTTAGCGTATAAACGTTTGCCTATACACTTATTGCAGCACCACATAATTTAACGCATAATAAAATCCAACTAATTAATAGATGGATTCTATATACGCTAAATTGAGATGTGGAGTCTCCAATAAATGTACAGTTCACTTTTATCCAGTTCATCAAAAATAATAGCTTGCAATCGGGATCACCTTGATGTATTATTAACATAAGAATTAATAATTACGGAATCGTATGAACTTTTTTATTTTAAAAAAAACAATAAAGAGAGAGAAATCATTGACTATCTACTTCGACTTTAAGATACTTTGTCGTTCGGCCACATAATGAGTACTCTTGTGTTTCGCCATCCTCTCCCATTAGGGAATCAAATTAAGAAAAGAAAAAGCCTTACCCAGCAAGGGTTTGAAGGCTTTTCAATGAGTTATTTTTGGGATAATCAACACTTTTTAATAGATTAAGAAATGTCGTTCTGTGATTACGATATAAGGTATTCAATAAGTGGACGACAATACCTGACAAGTCATTTGTTTTCTTTAATTTTGTTCCATCGTACTGATCAGCAATCATCTTTAAAATTTTATACATAGTTGCTTTCCTGATGGATTTTTTAGCTATCTTGGCATCAAGTTCATTATAAGAATCTTCTATTAATGTCTGCCTCTCCTTACATTTCTTCCCTTCCTTGTCATCTCCTGATGATTTTATTTTGTTAATACCCTTGGTAAACTCCTTTAGTAATTCAATAATATCCCCTATTTGCTTATCGTCTGCTTTCCCGCCTAACTCCTCGCTACTTAGATCGAGTAGTAAATCACCAAAAGGTAAATTTTTACGATAACCCCCTTTTTCAATGTCATTATTAATATGGTTAATAAGTAAATCCATTGGACAATAATATTCAGTCATTTCAACATCTGCAGTGGAGACATACTTCCAAAACATCGGCTTATTTCGAGTAACTAATTTGCTCTTACCCTTTTTATTCAATGCACTTACCTTAGCCTCTTTACAAGATCTAATATTTCGTAATGCCTTATCCACATTAACCTCTACAATCTTTTTACTGTAATCGATGGCTACATTGGATAGCACTACACAGACGGCTACATTTTTCAATATCTTTTCAATCTTCCTCTGTCTCTCCGGTGTATCTGGTTCTGTGTTTTGTATGTCCCACAGTACACTAACTTGAAACTGTGCAGCATTAGTCACTTCACCTATCCACCCCTGGCTTTTACTAGTTCTCCGGTCGATTTCTGCTATATTTATTGGCCAACTCAACAGGATTAGGTTCCGATACAATGGTATTCAGGATAATGGGATAACTTCTATTTTCCAAAGTTTTATTTACCATACGATTGAAAACATTTGAATTAAATATCAACACCGTATCACTATCCATATCCATTCCGTTCAGTTGATCTAAAATAGGACTCTTTATGCTATTAATCACCACGATATTATTTGTTAAGTTTAGATATGTATTATAAAACTCATTATCTACGTTAATTGACTTAAAGAAGTTGTTTTGACTGTTATGTGGGTTACGGACGAGTGTATATTCTTTCTCATAATCATATAGCTGAGTATGTATTTGATTGTCTTTTAACTCACTTATTAACTTATGGCCATTACCACTTATCAAAGAGTGTAGCATTAATTCAGGGCAAGATAACACAGTGCAATAATCTGCCTCTAAACGTAATTTTCCACCCTTTACCTTGGTACGATAGTTACTAATTTGTTTGGCACGATAGTCTCTAAACATTCGTGTACGAACAACTTCAGGATTAATATTATAGATATCAGAAAACATTTGATAAGCATTTGTTATTTCTTTATTTTTAATCAGGTAATTGATGAATGGTTTCTCATCAAAAGTGCCACTAGCATCTTTTTTACCTTGTAACTCTTTAATAAAGTCAACCTCGAACGCTGCTAAGTCCTCGATATCTTGTTTTTCCACATCTAGCGTGTTAATCATTTGATATGAGGTAAATGACCTGTCACCATGTTTACTGGCCTTCTCCGATTTACAAATACCCATAATATTTCTATCTGCACGAACACGATTACACCAATTTGCATATGCTTCTTTTTCATACCCTTTACCAGCAAATTTAAGGAATTTTAATGAGCTAGGTGTCGTCAAAAGTAATATATCCTTGGCGAATACCACATTTCCGAAATTGTCCGTTAGCTTCCACTTTGTATAATTAGGGTTAACTGTGGGATCATAGTTCTGTTTTTCAGGGTTTGTCATCTCTTTATGTATATCCTCTAAATACTTTTGAAGATTACAATTAAATGCACATGACTTAAAAAAGTGTGATCGAAGTAAAGCCATTCCCTTATTACCTCGATTAGCCATTTGCATCAAAGAAATATCAATGAGAGCTTGACCGTCCCAAATATTATTTTTAATTTTAGCTTTCTTATTAAATTTAGCTTTTAAATCATTACCTACTTCAATGGCTGGATATTCAAATTCACTAAACTTATCATCTATAACAAAAATATTTTTAGGGTTAATCTCTATGATGGATTCTAGGCTAGATGAGACTAGACTCTCATAGGCACAAAGAGACGCTACATCAATTTTACCGATTAAACTTAGTCCCATATGTGACCATTCTTTCATTGGCTCATACAATTCATCCAAAATCCAAAGACCCTGTGACTGTCTAGATTTTGATGCTGTGCGTTTATAAAACTTATAATGCCTACCTTTAAAGTTGATTCCGTTTATGTATAAGTGATTCCGCAAATCATCTGCTTTTATTTCACGATAAATTACATTATCCCTATCCACTTTGATACGTTTATAATGCCCTTTGACAAGATCAGATTTATTTTCCAAATAACTAATCGACTTTTCCAATTTATCAATCATCCGTTTATTATTAGATAACTTTATTTCTTTTTTGTTATCCCTTATAGTCTTCTTCAGATGTTTAAAATGGTTCAGTAGACGAGACATTAGGTTTTCATAACCTCTAACAGCCGATGTGAATTGCTTACCGTTTTTCATTTTATTTTTAAATTTGATATTGATTACTGTATCAGTTTGAAATTTAACTTTTCCATTTTTGGAGATTTCATTTTCAATAAACCTTTTTTTATGTGCGCGTAACTTTAGTAATTCAAGTGACCAAGGAATCATGCCGACATATTCATACTTAGTGATATTTTCTAATCCACGTTCACTCATATGATTGTTTCTGCCTCTATACTTGGAATGTACACCGGCTTGTTTACCTTAACAATTTTATTATTTACCATTAAATCATTCTCCCCTTTGCATAATTGTTTAATTTGACCATCTCTGACCAATGAATATTATTTAACGAACCTCTTCCCAACACATTGAGAAAAGTTTATTGATTATGTAAAAATTAAATTTAAAACTTATGATATGAATAATGTAATTCCACATTTCGAAGCGTATTTTTTCGAAATTGAAATACTGTATATTGTTTTATCTTGTATGTATATTAATATTAAATTGTATACTACTTACAGTACTGCCAATGCTGCACTAGGAGTACCGCACCTCTGCATTCTAATTTTCTACTTCTGCATTGTTAAACGCTACCTCTGCATGTAGAGTACTTAGAGAAAACCCTTGTTTTTAGTGGAGCATATCAGCCACAAAATAATGATTATTATAGCGGTCATATTGCAGCTCATCGTCTATTCATGAGTTGGTTCCAATTTATGTTTGACTATTTTAAGCAACTTCGCTTTCTTTAATTGCTTATTCGCCTCTTCCACTTTTGATCTAGATATACGAAACCTCTTAGTCATTGACTCAAAACCTGAAAAACAATAATCATGTCCGTTCCCATCTAGGCTTTTATTGATGCGACTCTTATAGTAGAAAATTTGTCTAAATGCATAGGTATCAATCTGATCGTTAGTATGTAAAAATTGAAGCTGATAATTTTGTAAATGTTCTATTTTCTGCGATTGACTCATTGACCACGATATTTATTTGCCCTTTTGTGGGGACTTTCTCAATTTTGTTCTTAATTAAATCCAAACTATGTAAGTGGTTAATCCTCTTTTTAAAAGTTCTCGTGTCGGTTATCTTCAAAAAGTTCATCAGTTTACGATGATCCAAATTCAATATATTTCCCTTTTCCTTGGGATTTCTAAAATGTAAAAAACAAAGTCGTGTATACATTGCAAATTCATCATTGCTTAAGTAAATATCCTCATTCCTAACAATGTGAGTAGGCACATGCACGTATAACTTTTTCTTTTGAGCAGTTTCTTCTATACGCATCCTCCTGTTTAATTGTTTAATTGAATAATTAATTAATTTGACGCCTGAGTATGTTCTTTCATGATATTATCAATTTCGCTACATCTCGGATATAGCCAAAACTTCCTATCGGATAGGCTAATTGCTGCAGTAAGATACGAATAGCCTTCACGTTTGATTTTTCTATGTAGCACCACATCATAACAAAATATTAGATTTTCTTTTTTCACCATGTTCACACCTCCTTTCTATACTATTTGTTGACCTTTTATAAACTTGTTGATATAATTCTTTTTATAGAAATGGCCCTTTCCACTTGCCTTTCTTATTCAAAATACTGAAAAAAGAATATAGGAAACTAAGACAATACCAAAATGGTCTTGTCATTTTGTCGTTTCTTCCTTACAGTTCTAATTGTAGCGGTATTTTTTCATTTGGCAAATACGAATTGATAATTATTTAAAAGTACATAAAAACTTACTTCATTCTTTATAATTTCATTTATCAATGGTGTTTTCATGCATATTATTAAACCTTTTATTCATTCACATTTACGTCTCCTCAATTGAATTATACTCTGTTGTGAATCTTGATCTTGCTGTTAAAGTAACTATATTCCCTTTCCTAATGATGGTCAATACCCACTAATTTCAGTATTTAAAGTGCCATGTATAAAATTATTCACTACAAGTGTAATTTCCTCCAAGTCCAATACGTAATTAACATTATAGGTGGTATTCAAGTAATAAATATACAATTTAATGAATAAAAATTTATTTTTACTCAACTACATTTTTGATATTTATACAAAGTGGAATAAAAAACTTACATGAAGTCAACAATATTTCTCAAAATAAAAAGCCTCTAAAATTAGAGGCTTTTGGAGTTAGTATAGTTCTATGGACACATTTTAGTTAAGTCCTTACAATGATTTTTGATTATTAAGTAACCTTTTTGCTCTTATTTTTGAAAAAATATCTATCAACCAAATTAAAACTATATATAATAGCCAACTTGTAACAATGAAGGATAAAAATCGAAAAGATAGCAAACCATTCTCAGATCCAGTAAAAGTTGCTTTGTGAGTAGAATCCCACTGAGTTAAACTTACACCACTACCTATTGCTGCAAAAAACCAAAAAAAACTCCAAAATGTGTATGCAAATTTCGAAACAAGACCCTGTTTTTTTATCATTATATAATTCAATATAATAATGAAAAAAACATAAGTTATTAAAGCATAAAAAGCCCAAAGGTAATACTTTGGTTCTTCTAGATTCCACCCCATTGTAGCACAAATATATCCAATGATGATTAAGGAAACACCTATGTTTATATAGTATTTATTTCTCCTAGCCACCCTATCTTTATGGAATGAATAGAAGCGTAGCGACACTATATCTTTCAATTTCTCAAAATCCATTTGTTTCAACAATCCTGAAGTAAGTGTTAATACCGCACCAACAATCTGCAATATATTGCCTAACATATTATCCAAATCTTTCATTCCCCATTTAAAATACTCCCCTTTACATTTAATCTTAGTTTATTATACTTTAATTTCTATTTATTAAGAGTTACTGATTTTCATAAACAAAATCTTCAAATGTGGTAAGGCCGGAAGTAAAGGTCTATGGAAGTTAAATATTTTCAAACTTTAACGAACATAAATACTGGCTGTTGTGAGGTAAATTGAAAGTTTCCTTATTATTCAAGTGATTTTTTACAATATTCGGCAAAATATAAGTACTATTTGATTTATACAAAAAGCTCGGTTAGTCAAAAAGCCGAGCTTTTGTTACTCTATTTTTTCCATTTTTTAAAGCATTCATAATAACATTCGTAAATATTTTTCGAAGTTAACTCCTTCTACTTTAGGAATTTGCTCCAAGGAGGAATCATTGATAGCCTCTGTCAGGAATGCCACTGCGAGCTGTACGGATTTTTCTAGGTTCTCTCCACGCATCATGCTTCCCATAATCACAGATGCAAATAAATCACCAGTACCTGAATAGCTTTCACCGTTATACTGCGTCGCACTATAAAAGGTTCTACTTCCGTCCAAATACATATTTCCGATAAACTGCTTCTCTGAATCTGCTGACGGTGGATTCATTCCAGTGATGATAACCTGAGCTCCCGTTTCTTGCTGCAACATATTCCCTGCTTCTTCTATCGCTTTAATATAGTCCTCTTCGTTTGAATAGCTATGCAGCTTTTCATAAGACAATCCGGTTAATAAACAGCACTCTGTAACATTTGGTGTAATGACATCTGCACGCTTCACCAGTTCTCTCATAAGTACCAGTAATTCATCGGTAAAAAGTTTATAGACTTCTCCTATATCCCCCATTACTGGATCAACAAGTAAAATGGTTTCTTTTGTATAAAATTTATCTAAAAAATGGAAAATATTATTAATTTGCTCTTCACCAGTAACGAAGCCGGTATAGATTCCATCAAAGGTTACATTAAGCTTGCTCCATTCTTCTATGAAGTATTTCATTTTGGATGTAAAATCTTCACAAAAAAAACTTGGATATCCGGTTTGCGCAGTCAATATGGCAGTTGGTAAAGGGCATGCCTGCACGCCCATGACCGAAAGAACCGGAATTGCAGCTGTTAATGAACATTTTCCAAAAGATGATAAATCCTGTAGTACAGCAACTTTTTTCATAATAACCTCCATATGGCCTATCCACTTTAAACTTTATTTATCTTATCATAAATCAGCTAAAAACAGTCATCTCCTCTATCTTTTCAATACGTATAATATCTGTATTATTTATCAACTGACCTCATAGTTTTTTAATAAATTGACACTTTTATAGACACCAGTCTTTTGCTAAAATCATAGGAAAATACTAGTTAGGAAGGTTTACAGATATGCAAAATACACAAAGTTATTCAAGGTCAAGTCAAAAAACTATGGATTTAATTATTACCGCAATGTTGATTGCACTTGTGTTCCTATCTACTTTCTTTTTGAATATTAAACTGCCAATTGCCTCAAATGGAGGGTTAGTTCATCTAGGAACAGCTATGCTTTTTATTGCATCTATTTTATTTGGTCCTAAAAAAGCAGCTCTTGCTGGTGCGATAGGAATGGGGTTATTTGATATAGTTGGAGGGTGGACATTGTGGGCACCTATCACCATTGTGGCGCGTGGTTTGCAAGGATATATAGTTGGTAAAATTGCTTGGTCAAAGGGTCGCAACGGTACTAGCATTGCTTTCAATGTAATAGCAACAATCGTTTCCATTCCATTTATGATAGCTGTTTATTATATGGGTGAAGGGATTCTATACGGTAATTGGATTGCACCTTTAGCTTCGATACCTGGAGATCTCGTTCAAAATATATTAGGAATTATCGTTGCCGTTCCAGTTTGTGTGGCATTGAAAAAGGTTCCTTATTTTAAGTAAATTCGCTATAAAGGTAAACGTCAAGTAGCCCCCAAATACTACATGGATGGTGTATTTGGGGGCTATGTTTGGTTTGCCTCCCTTTTTATCGGTACTCTGCATGCAGAGGGTAAACTAGATGACCACGACAAGACTTTATCTATTTGAATATAGATGTCTTCTTTCGTTTCACACGTTTCTCCATAAGCAGTCGTATAAAGTGAGAAGAACAATATCATGAATAGGGATACGATTCCAACTTTGCTGTAAATCGGGTGCATATAGGTCTCCGATCTTTCTCATTTATGAACTCATGTATGGCCAAGGAGAGTATGCCCCTTGGCCATACATCTCTTCGTATTATTGAACTGTTGTCGCATTTTTATTTGACGTGTATTGTCCATTAATTTGGACGCCTTCATCGATCGTTACGACATCTCCCTTTTGAAGACGGCGTACGTCTCCTGACTTCGTGACAACAAAACGACTATAGACGCGATATGTTCCGTCTTTTTCAATTTTTCCAGCCCCAGCCTGTTTAGGTGTAATCACACGTTGAGGGATTCCATTGACCACAAGACGCAACGTCTGTGTCCCTTTTTCGGCTGTACCAGTGACATAGTCCGCCTTTGATTCAACGGTGTTAACCCTTATTGGAGATGTAATGGTCCACCCCACCTTCATATGAGCTTGTAAATGTTCTGGGGTCCGCAGTCCATAATCCACTGTAATCTGATCGGCATTCCGTATAGGGCGGCTTATCGTATCCGTTACTTTAATGAAACGAGTTGGAATCGTGAAATACCCGTCTTCCTCCACCGTTGCAATTCGTTGAGGAACCCCATTTACGAGTAAGCGGACGGTCTTGTGCCCATCGATGACGTAGCCAGTAACAGCTTGAAGACGTTCGGTAACAGCATTCAGTTTAGGGGCTACTCCATCAACAACTGTAATATACGTAGGATCGCTCTCAACTCCCCTTGCATCAGCAACCCTTACTTCTACTTTAGTACCTTGGTATAGGGATGGGACTGGTATCGAAAAATGACCTTCCGAATCTGCTGTCCCCGTATACGATTTCCCCTCAACCATTGCATGAACGGTATATCCAGGTTTGGTTGTACCTGTAATAGACGTATTCAGAATGGAAAGGGGCTGTAAGTTTGGTGGTTCAGGTAAATCGCCAACCTCGACTGATACCGTTTTTATATATCCTGGAACTGGTTCAATGGTTACTTGGTATGTTCCAGCTTCTTGACCTGTTAATGACACCTTTTGAATGGATGCAGAATCAATCTGAAGTCCAGATTCAGAGGTTGTAACCACAGGTTTAACTTGGCTAAAGTGAGTCTTAGAGAGGTCGGTTAGCGTTAAGCCGTCGTAAGTCCATGACAAGGGAACGTCTAGACTGGTCCCTAGTGCAATACGGATTGATTCAGGAACAGACACCTGGTATTGATTAGCTGTATCTGATAAAAAATTTTGATCTGCTATCATCTTTTCAATATTGAGTGGATTTTCCACTATGTAGTTTTGAGTCAGATTCACAGTGTGTAATTTAGATAATGTGTTTATAGATGATACGTCATTGATTTGATTACCAGCTAGATTTAATGTTTCAATATTTGACAAATCACTGAGGGCTTTTTCATTACTCCATAAGCATTTTTAAGTTATATTCAAAAACCATGCTTTGACATTGTCTAAAGCATGGTAATTATTTAAACTAATATAAATCTGCTAAGTTGATTTTTTTAGCTCATCTATTTATTGAATTCATTAACTGGAAGAAGTATTCAGGTTTGTGAGTCTTATTTAGGTTATACCATGAATGTAATGTATCTGGTGCAAATACATCTAATTTTTTCAGTACTTCCATCGCAAATTCCAGAGGAGCTACTCCTGATGCAGTAACCAAATTCTCACCAGATACCGCAGGTCCCATCTCATAAAATTTTTCTCCTTTATAATTAGGACAAACCATTTTAATATACTCTAAGTTATTGCTTGTATGCTTTCTAGAATCTAGGTATCCCATATTCGCAAGGGCCTCAGTTGCACCACAAATTGCAGCAACAATAGTGCCAAGCTTTAAAGCTTCGCCAATTTTTTTCATGATTGGTTGATGAATAGCTTCTCCCCAAGTATTCCCTCCAGGCAAAACTAAAAGATCTTTACTCTCAAGAGTACACTCATCAAGGGGAATATCTGGTTTTATGCTCAGTCCCCCCATCGTAGTAATAATTTCTTTATTAGCTCCTACTGTAACTACTTTTAAAGGTGCTATATCTTTTTTGAAATATCTTCCTGTGTTTAGTTCGGCAATTAAATATCCATATTCCCAGTCTGACATTGTGTTAAATACATATAGATAAACTTTTTTTGTTTGCATCCAATAACACTCCCAATCACAATTGATATAGCCAATTATAATATAACTTCCCTGACAGCTAACGTCAGGGAAGTTATCATACTTGATGAAATTTTATTAATTCCGACAGAACTTCAATAAGTCTTTTCTTTAGACTTATTGGCTCAATAACTTGAATAGATTTACCGTACGGTAAAAGTAAATAAGGTACATATGTATGTATCATATCCTTTTCAAGAAGAAATACTGCTTGATTTGAAGTCCGTTCTTGTAAATAATGTCCTAAAAACCAATGTTGGCAAATATCTCCCAACGTCCTTGTATTCCCATTAATAATTAAAGAAGTATTCCCTCCCTTATCTTCTATAGTTGGAAGGAGGTTTTTCATAAAAAAGTCACGTGCTGAAAAATTTTCTGGCCGGTTAAACTTATTTTCGGTTAGCATTAGACTTTCAATTCGATCTACTCTAAAACTACGGATATCATCCCTAAGATGACAAAATCCAATCACATACCACTTATTATTCCAATAGATAATTCTGTACGGATCGACCAATCTATAATTTAATTGCTTTTCGCCACTTTTATGGTAAAGAATTTTTACTGAGTACCCGTCAGCTACGGCCTGCTCCAACTCCTTCAAAAAAGGTTCCATAGAGATTGAACTTAATCGACTTATTACTTCAAGACTAGTTAAATGTTGGTTTATCTTTGTTTCCTGCTCTTGATTTGAGTATTTACTTAGTTTTGAAATGGCCCTATTTAGTGCTTCACTTCCATAATATCCGGCTTCTTCTGCAAAAACAGCAGCGTGAAATAGTGAAGTTTGCTCCTCAAAATCAAAAAAAAGAGGAGCCTCAATAAAATTGTTCAATAAAGTGTATCCACCGTTATGTCCTGGTTCTGAAATTATAGGTACGCCACTTGTTGAAATTGTATCAATATAACGATACACAGTCCTTATATTCATCTCTAACTTTTCTGAAATTTGTTTTGCAGTAACTTTTTCACCTGAACGAAGCATCCATAGAATTGCTAACATATTGTCAATTTTAGGCATATAATTCCACCTCTATATGGAATTTATTTTCTATTATATATTTCCGATTTTTGGTATAACTCATTAACTGTTCCTTTCCGATAGCTTTCTATATAATGAGGCCCTAGACCATTTGTAATTTCACAAATTTGATTTACAGTCATATCTCCCTCATTATAAAGCTTTACTGCATAATTCATTCCTGCATGATTTTTATGGTACTTCTTTAACCGACCTTTAAACTTTCCTTCTTTCTTAGCCAGTTCAATCCCTTCACGCTGCCGCATACGGATAAGATCACGTTCTAATTGGTTTACACCCGCCATCTTCGGTATCCCGGTTGGCCATCGAATTTAAGTGAATTGCTAAAAAATGGGTGGTTCCATCTTCAACTAAATTGCCCCGTTAGAAGAAAAAGCTGCCATAAAGACAGCTCCGATATCTTCAGTTAACACATCTGTTAGTGCAACAAGAAAAAAGCTTAATAATATCAAGCAACCGATTAGTACAATTATTATTTTTCCCTAAGATGATTTAATAGTGCAATAGCTAATAAAAGTATTGATAAGCCAGCCCTAAACTATCAGGTCCCTCATCGAAGAAAATTGGAGAAACAAAGTGATTTAAAACTGTAATGATTACAGCAAATGTAACCAAAGAAATATTTGTTATCTTCAAAGGAAAAGTCCTCCCTATTAAGTATCGGATCAAGTAAATATTCTCCTTTTAAATTATAACTCTTATGGAACTATCCTGCCCCGATAGTTCCATAAGAAACTCCTATGGCGGCGCTCCTCGCCGCCACCATCTACTACGAAAATCTAAACTCAAAATAGAGTCTAACCCATTAACCCCTTGACAATAATGGAAAATAACAATACAAC
>NZ_JBFTMS010000037.1:0-41212 GCF_056397085.1 Peribacillus sp. 05N428
ATGGCATTTGCCGCAAGCCCTTTCACTGAATGGACCACAGGTGTCGCGATCTCCGAAATGGCGCTGACCGTATCATTTTTCAACACATCATCAGTCGCAACCGATTGAGCGAAATCATAAGACTTTGTTAAAATATTCACTAACTCAGTCAGTTTTGGTAACTGCTCGACTAAAGTGTTCAATGATTCCTGAACCTCAGGCTTTAAAAGCTGATCTAGGATATCCAATTGCTCTTGGTTTGCAGAAATATTAAGTGTTTCATGTTCAGGTTTTGAGATTACATCTACCATATCTAATTCCCCTTTAAACTTAATTATTTTGATTTATGTTTTTTCCGCCGATACTACTAATCATACGACTCTAATCTCTTAATTTCAAATATTTCTTTTGTGATACGAATATAATTTTATCGTAATAATTAAGAGTTATTTGGTGGTTTTTTTGATTTATCTTAATATTCCAAAAGAATATTAAGATTATTCTGGTTATAATACCTTAAATAAAGAGGGGTATTAGAGACATTCTACCTTGTCATTCCTATAATAATAGACCTATAGCAGAAACCTTTTTATTTTGCTTGTATGTTTGTTTTGCTATAATGTCCATAATCTTTGACGGAATGGGCCTCGAGAATATTTTATCTGATTTAGGGTATATACTATTATCGGAATTGGAGTTGATGCCCTTGGTAGAACGAAGGATGTTAAAGGTACGTGGTGGGATTATCGAAATATCCTCTAGGTATAATGAAAAATATAGTAAATGGAATTGTACAGCTAAAGTTCCTAATAGTTCCATCATTGCTTATTGTCGTGACAAGAATAAACTTCGTGCTGAGACAGTTTCTATGAGCAGGTTATTAATTACGTATGAAGACTATAAAATTGTTTGATAAATAGAGAAAAGGCGCCCAATCTTGAAGATGAAGTGGGCGCCTTTTTATAGAATAATATTTTTATCTGCGAAATCGGGAATATATCTTCGAAAATGGAGATATATCATCGAAAACTTCTGATTTATCTGCGAAAGTATACGATTTATCGATTTTTCGACAAAACTTCGATTAAAAAAAGCTATTTTCTTAGTGAAAAGCAACGAAATTGTCAAAAAATATATCAGAAAATACTGAAAAGGATAGTAAAATTATGTTAATATATTTAAAAAAAGTATTATTTTCTAAAGTAATAATGAATAATTTATATTTAAAGGATCTCCATTAAGAAAAGGTATTTATAAACAGCAATTAGTTCAATTGATTTTACTACAATAAAATGAAATGGAGTCGATACAATGGTGAGTATTACTGGATATGGGAAAGCGAGAGAAGAAGCGGTGAATAATTTTCAGGAATTTGTGGGTTTTGAAATTCCTGAAGATTATAAACAATTTCTCCTTAAGCATAATGGCGGCACAACTACGGTTCAAAACTGTAAGTTTTATGTGGATGGATTAGACACACTTGTATGCTTACATGCACTTTATGGATTAGAGCTTCTAGATAAAGAACTGGATTTACAGAAATGGCATGAAGAAAACAGAGAAGACTTACATAAGAATTGTATTATAATAGGTAATGATACATGTGCAGGTAAAATTTTGCTGATAAATAATGAAGAAGAAAAGGGAGTTTACTTCTGGGATCAGGGTTGGTATTCGGATCCATCAAGCCAGGATGAAAACATTTATAAAGTTGCATCGAGTTTTAAATCCTTCATTGAGGGATTGAAAGTCCCGGAGGAAATCTAATTTTATTGTAATCCCCTTGATTGGCTCATGCCATTCAAGGGTTTTTATTGTCATGTTAATGAGGAGATAAAAATGTATAAAATATTATTGGTTGAAGACGATCTCAAAATAGCAGGAATCTTGGTCAATTATTTAAAAAGGTACGGGTATGAGGTTTTTGAAGTGAAGCAACTGGACCAAGTTTTTGCGGAGTTCCAAGATATAAAGCCAGATTTGGTTTTATTGGATATTAACCTGCCCTATTATGATGGGTTCCATTGGTGTCGGCTAATAAGGACGGTTTCGAAGGTTCCTGTCATATTCATCTCTGCAAGGACAGATGAAATGAACCAAGTCATGGCCATTGAATACGGGGGAGATGACTATTTAACAAAACCGTTTCATTTGGAAGTGGTGTTAGCGAAAATAAAGAGTGTCCTACGTAGGGTGTATGGTGAATATGCGGATATATCTTCATTCCACCAACAAGTAAAGGAAATGGAGGGATTAACGCTTTATACGGAAAAAGCGATGATCGAATATCAAGACAATCAGATAAATTTAACTCAAAATGAGTTGAAATTATTGAGTTGTTTACTACGACAGTATGACACCATTGTCTCTCGTGAAGAATTACTTGAGGCATTATGGAATGATGATTCATTTGTTGATGACAATACATTGACCGTCAATGTCACAAGGGTACGGAGAAAACTTGAGGATATTGGCGTCAAGCATGCCATAACAACTAGCAGGGGAAAAGGATATCGACTAAAAATAGTGCAAGGTGAAGAAATGTGAATCTGAAATCCTTTATAAAAGACCGTCTTTATTTTATATTTTATACCGTTCTACTGGTAAGCCTGCTTATCATTGCTTATGCATTAGCCGTTCTGGAAGCGGGGAATCACATATCGATTTCAAATATCATCTATTTAATTATTCTCGCGTTGTTTATGATGCTTATATTTTTAGCGGCCGATTACATAAGGCAATACCGTTTCCTTAATCAATTAGCAAGGATGAAGCAAGAACCGAGCTTGTCTTTTGAATATGTCGAAGCCTTTAGGGAACCTTTGACAAATGAACAAAAGTTGTGGATGGAACTTTTTCAACAAATGAACAAGGTAACTATTGGGCAGTTACAAGAACAAATCAAACAGAAGGAACAATATGAGCTGTTGATTCATCAATGGGTTCATCAAATGAAGACACCTGTTTCAGTTATTTCCTTACTGATTCAAGAAGGCAAAAGGACATTTTCGAATGAGCCGATGAAGGATTATCTTAAAGAGATAGAAGAAGAGAATGATCGATTTCGCAGAGGGCTGGAAATTATATTGCATGGAGCAAGGCTGCAGCGTTTTTCGGAGGATGTAAAATCGGAGCGGGTTGACTTAATTAATCTGGTCAAGCAAGTAATTAACGAGGAAAAAAAACAGTTCATCAAACGGTTCATATATCCCAGGCTTGAAACGGAGCTTGAGAATGTATATGTGCATTCGGATCGTAAGTGGCTCCACTTCGCCATTAGTCAGGTTGTCTTTAATGCACTGAAGTATTCAAGGCAGGAAGAGCATGACAGCATAACGTTCAATATCATTGAAAAAGAGTCGGAGATTTTCCTTAGGATAACAGATCAGGGAATTGGAATAGTCCCACAAGATGTAAAACGGGTGTTTGATCCATTTTTTACTGGTGAGAACGGGCGAGTCAAACAAGAATCAACCGGAATGGGACTATATCTAGTGAAGGAAATCGTTAACAGACTTGGGCATGTTGTTACCATCCAATCGACTGTATCCGAAGGGACTACTGTGGAGTTTCTCTTTAAGACAAATATCTTACATGAAAGGTGACAGAATTGTAAGGGTGCTGAACGATTATGTAATAAACTTCGATGGGAGCCTCCCGCTTTATTCATTATACTTACGGTAAGAAAGGGAGGTATTTTCGGATGTCGATTTTAAAAGCGGAACAACTATCCAAAACTTATTTTCAAAAGCAGGGGAATTTAATTCATAAGGCGTTACATAATTTCACCATGAATGTACAGAAAGGGGAATTTGTCGGAGTGATGGGTCCATCTGGCAGCGGGAAAACCACTCTGCTTAACTTAATGGCAACGATTGATAAGCCCACCACAGGTAAAGTCATTCTAAATGATCAAAATCCCAATGAATTAAACAATCAGGACCTGGCATTGTTTCGCAGGAGGGAAATTGGATTTGTTTTTCAGGACTTCAACCTTCTTGATACACTTACCGTTCGTGAAAATATCCTACTTCCTCTAGCGTTAGATCATTATAAACTGCAGGAAATGGAATATAGGGTAAATCAGTTGGCAAGCATTCTTGGTATAGAAGGGATTTTAGAAAAGAGGACTTTTGAAATTTCTGGAGGTCAGCAGCAACGAACGGCTTGTGCAAGAGCGATGATTCATGAGCCTTCCATTATTTTAGCGGATGAACCTACTGGTAATTTGGATTCCAAATCTGCCAAGCAGGTAATGGATACCCTCACGACACTTCAGGAGAAAAAGGGAGCAACCATCCTTATGGTCACTCATGACCCGACTGCCGCCAGCTTCTGTGACCGGATTCTATTCATAAAGGATGGCAGGTTCTTTTCGGAGGTTCACAGCGGAGGGGAAAGGCAGAGCTTCCATCAAAGGATTTTAGATACGTTAAGCGTTTTGGGAGGAGTCTATCATGAACATCCGACTTCTCGCTAAGAGGAATATTCAAGGAAATGCACAACGTTATCTTGCTTATTTTTTTAGTATTGTCCTTTCCGTCTCAATCTTTTTTATTTACGCATCGTTTATCTTTCATCCTGATGTGGTCCATGCGAATATTCCAGGGGGACAGTTAATTAGTAAGGGACTCATTGCAGCTGAAATAGTGATCATCATATTTTCAGTTTTTTTTATCGCTTATTCGAATGCAGCATTTATACAGCCGCGAAAAAAAGAGTTTGGGCTGCTGACACTGCTTGGAATGTCCAAATCCCAACTTAGAAAACTGATTTACCTGGAGCAAACGATGGTTTCCCTCATATCTATCATGATTGGAGTAGGCTTAGGGTTTTTGTTCTCAAAGTTATTCTTAATGGCAGTTTCTTGGTTATTGGCTGTAGAGCAACCAATATCATTTGTCTTTGTTCCTGAGGCCTTTGTTTATACAATTGTTGGTTTCGTTTTACTATTTCAGCTATTATCGCTCCTATCATTGTTCCAAATAGGAAATGCGGAGGTAGTCGATTTACTAAAAGATAAACAAAAACCCAAAAAGACTCCCTTCGTTTCAAAGTGGTTAATTGCATTATCAGCAGTTTGCTTAAGCATTTCTTATTATTTGGCAGGCACGATGTCGTTGAACAATTCTTATAGAGTATTGCCCATAGTATTCTTCGTACTGATCGGCACCTATTTTTTATTCAGCCAAAGCATTGTCGCTCTATGCAGCAGGCTTTACCGGAAGAAGAAAAGCTTATATGGCGGAACGAATTTAATTACTCAAACAAACCTGATCTTTAATATTAAGGACTATTCCAGGTTATTCTTTTTGACCTCGATCATTACAGCCGTGATTTTGACAGCTGCAGGAACACTTTTCATGTTCAGTGCAGATTTAAAAAAGCAAGGGATGGATAACATTCCGCAATCAATTGGCTGGATTGAAAATGATGCCTCCGTTTATTCAGTTATTGAACCATCCGCAGTGGAGAAAATATTAAAGGAAGATGGATTCAAGATCCTTTACGAAGTAAATATGACTGGAGTGCCCATCACCCACATGCTACCCCATATGAGAACGGGAGAATCCAGTGAAAATAGGTCATTATTAATCTCGGAAAGTGATTATAACAATACGGCTGCATTACGAAAAATTGAACCAGCAAAGTTATCTGGAAAAGAAGCATTATACATTTTTCCTTATGGAGGACTGGACTATCAATTCGTCCATAAGGGAGAACAAAAGGAGCTGCACTTTGGCGATCGAACCATTCAGGTAACAATGATTGGTCAGCGCAATCAATCGATAGTCGCACCCATAAAAGCGGCAACGACACTGATGGTGGTTGATGATCATCTGTATCATGAAATCACTGCTGATGTGCCATTAAAAGAGATGGCAAGAGTACGGGGGTATGAAGTTAAAGATTGGGAAGAATCAATGGAAACATCTAGTGAAATCGAACAAATGTCTAATAATCCTAATCATAATCAACTGCAAACAAGAGCTCCGATTTATCAAGAAATGAAACAGGGTAGCATATTGATTCTTTTTATAGGCTTGTTTGTCAGTCTATTATTCTTTATCGTCCAAGGGAGCATGATGTATCTGCGAGTTTTTACGAATTTAGAAGATAAAAAAATCCAAATCCATGCCCTTCATCGATTGGGGTTGACAAAAAAAGAAATACGGCAAATTTTAAGTGCCGAAATACGCATCCTCTTTTTCGCTCCTTTTCTGATAGGGGTGATTCATGCCATAGTCGCCTACGTGGCATTAAGCAATTTATTGGGATCGAATTTGTTTGTCTACTCGGCCATGGTCATCGCAACGTATTTTCTTTTTCAACTGCTGTACTATCAAGTAACTAAAAAGATGTATGGGCGGGCAGTCATCAATTCGATTAAATAGAAGCTATCATATGTAAATGGAATCAGGGAATCAGTCCTCGATTCCATTTTCTTTTTCAGGAGGTCTTCTCATTGAAACGGCATTTTCATTGATGATAAATTAGTTAATATGCACTATTGAAAGAGGAGTAATCTGCTATTGCACAAACCATATGAATTATGGTGTGATTTTACAGGTGAATCTTTTACTATCTTGTAATATTTTCATATAAAGGGTAAAATTATTTACTTTAAGCAAGAATATCGAACCCCGCATCATTTATTTTTACCATTTTCGCATACATAATTATACTAAAATAATTATTTTGAGGAAATAAAATAATTTATTGGAAATGATTAATAATAGACGTGGTTTAGATTAAAACATAAAAGGTCATATGATCAAAAAAATAGTGGGTGATCTGTCAATTACTTGATTTATTATAGTATTATATGCCTGGGGTTATAGAGAATATTAGATTTTTCCCTATTTCTTTATCCCTTAATATAGTAAACTCAGAATAGGTTCGTTAACTTTTAGCTGCTAGAGATGAGGTAAGTTTAATCCTATGAAAAATAAAAAGTTAAGGGCACTTCTTTATTTGACCATACTTTTATTGATAGTTTTCATTCTTCTAAATATGTTTTCAACATATTTAAGCATTAAAAATTCTGTGCAAAAATCCGTTGCTAATCAAAACTTGGTAGCTGCTAGATCTATAGCCGACTCGATGGATATGGAGGCCTATCAGCGATTTCTCAATAACCAAGTAAAGAGCCGGGATTATAAGGATATAAAAGCTTACTTAGAGGATGCCCGTGAAAAAATAGGAGCATTATATGTTTATACCATCATGATTGATAATCCCACAGTATCCAAGTGCATGATTACTGGATTTTCTAAAGATCATAAAGGGGATTTTCCTATCGGTGGTGCATGTACTGTTCCGCCGGAGCAGGTCAAACAGGGGTATGAAGGCAAAAGCTTCATTACCGGGATTCTAGAAGATCCGGAGTATGGTGAGTATTTGACTGTGGGAGTGCCAATGAAAAATCAAGAAGGCGACATTATTGGTTTTTTGGGCATTGATGTGAGCGCGGAAGATATTAATGCCATTAACGGCAAGGTATTGAAAAGCAGCATTGCCATTCTTGTTTATAATGGTGGATTTGTCATCATGCTGTTGGTTACCTTTTTTGTCATTCAAAAATGGTATCAAAAGGAACTGACACGTGAAGTGGGGGATACGGAAGATACGTATCAATCGGAATTTCAATCTCTATTTGCTTCAGTCCGCTCATTAAGGCATGATTTTTCCAATCATATTCAGGTGATACATGGACTGCTTAAATTAGAGGAGAACGCAAAAGCACTCGAATACTTAACAGGGCTTTCAAAAGAAGTGCATTCAATTGAATCAATGAAATTGGATGTGATTCATCCGGGCTTATCTGTCCTGTTGGAGACCAAAAGGCTCTCGGCACAGAATTATAATATCGATATTGAAATTGATGTTTCACCCAAATCCTTCAATCGGATCAAAACAATCGATTTGATAAAATTATTATCAAATGTTATCGACAATGCTATTGAGGCAACAATTGAATTGCCAGAGCAAGAACGCCGAATGAATATTGCCTGCAAAGCTGATGATGAAAAGTATACGTTTATGGTCACGAACACAGGACCAATGATTTCGGAATTAGATCTGGAGAATATATTCGCCAGCGGTTTTTCAACCAAAAAGGCACAAAAGGGCAAAGTTCGCGGACAAGGATTGTTCATCGTCAAAGACTTAGTGAACAGATATGATGGAGAGATTTATGTACAATCCTCTGAAAAAGAAACAACCGTTACGATGATCATTCCCGTAAATGGAAAAATGGGCTAAATTGATCCAAAGGAAACACATTTGATAAGAAGGTATATCCCTCAAAGGGATCATACCTTTTTTATATAAAGGTGACGATTATTACAAGTGAAAAATTGAATAAAAGTACCTCAATTGGACATAATGGGTAGATGTTTAGCTGCTCTCAACGAGATTATGATAAGATAGGGAAAAAATCATATAAGGCAGTGAGATTGTGAAACAACAAAAAGGAAAACTTCTCGTTATCATTGGACCGACTGCTGTTGGGAAGACAAAGATGAGCATTGAGATGGCAAAGTTATTTAATGGTGAAATTATTAGCGGAGACTCCATGCAGGTTTATAAGGGGATGGATATTGGTACTGCAAAAATCAAGAGGGAAGAAACAGAAGGAATCCCTCATTATTTACTTGATATTAAAGAACCTGATGAACCATTTAGTGCAGCAGAGTTCCAGGAGCGAGCCAATGCTTGTATCGAGGATATCCAAAGCAGAGGTAAACTTCCCATTATCGTCGGCGGAACAGGATTATACATACAATCAGTCATCTATGATTATCAATTTTCGGAGGCTCCATCCGACCCTGTTTATAGGGAGGGACTTGAAAAACAGGTAAGGGAGTCAGGAATCGATCCTGTTTTTGAACAATTACGCAGCGTTGACCCTGAAAGCGCGAATCGGATTCACCCGAATAATGTAAGAAGGGTGATCAGGGCACTTGAGATTTTTCATTGTACTGGTAAAACCATGAGTGAGCAGCTAAATGAACAGCCTACAGAATTGAAATATGATACGTGCATCATTGGATTGACAATGGAACGTGAAAAGTTATATCAACGCATCGATCAACGTGTTGATGTCATGGTAGAACAAGGGCTGATTCAAGAGGTGGAGTCATTTCATGAAAAAGGTTTGAGGGATTGCCAATCGATCCAGGCTATAGGCTATAAAGAAATCTATGATTATTTTGATGGAAGGGCTTCATTGGATGAAGCCGTTGAGACATTAAAGCAAAACTCCCGTCGATACGCAAAAAGGCAATTGACCTGGTTCCGGAATAAAATGGATGTAATTTGGTTTGATATGACCGATCTCGAAGGTTTTCCAAAAAAAATACATGAAATATCTGGATTTATAGCAGGAAAGCTTTTCAGTGAAGGCGAATACATAAATTTAGAGAGAAAAGAGGAGGACTAATACATGAAACAATCAGTAAATATTCAAGATCAGTTTCTTAATCAATTACGTAAAGATGGTACGTATGTGACGGTATTTTTATTAAACGGGTTCCAGATTAGAGGACAAGTGAAAGGGTTCGATAATTTTACCGTTTTATTTGAATCGGAGGGCAAGCAGCAATTAGTCTATAAACATGCGATTTCTACATTTGCTCCACAACGTAATGTTCAGATCGATTACGAAGTGAAGGAATAATCATATATATGAATGTAAAAAACAGGTTTAGCTTATAGCGACCTGTTTTTTTTTGCATGCCCTTCTCTGTCCTTTTTCAAAGAATCGATAATTTTACGTACCTTATTTGAATATATATCAAGGGACGGATTATTTTCCGGGAAACCGCAGGAAATGACATTACCCCTAATATATTGGTGAATGGGAATGGGATTTGTCGTAATAAATCCTCCAATGAAAAAATCCTGTCAGAATAAGTCGCTTTTCAAGAAGGGAATGGGGCTTAATCACGAAAGGAATAAACGAATTTTCCGATGGGATAATTTTGGCTATGCAGCATTTGCCATGCCATCATAAAAAATTGTGGTGTTAGAGTCAGGGTCCAAGATGGAGAGGTGAATGAAATGGAACAACCGATCCGTATGAAAAATAACGGGCAAATCAATATTGTGTTTAATGCGGAAAACAGAAAAGCGCTACAAAAGGATCTGCCGATAAAAGAAATTTTGGTGCAGGAAATCCCCCACCAGCATGTGGCATTGAAAGAGATTGAAGATGAACTGAAATCGCTGGTTGGAATGGAAGAAATGAAACGGATGATAAAAGAGATATATGCCTGGATTTACATCAATAAACAACGTGAGGCAAAGGGGCTGAAGACTGGCCGGCAAGCGCTGCATATGATGTTTAAAGGAAATCCGGGAACAGGGAAAACAACGGTTGCACGTTTAATCGGGAAGTTGTTTCAAAAAATGAATGTACTTTCGAAAGGGCATTTAATTGAAGCGGAGAGGGCAGATTTAGTCGGGGAATACATTGGTCATACTGCCCAAAAAACCAGGGATTTAATTAAGAAGGCCATTGGCGGAATCTTATTTATTGATGAAGCCTATTCCTTGGGAAGAGGCGGCGAAAAGGATTTTGGAAAAGAAGCCATAGATACCCTTGTCAAGCATATGGAGGATCGGCAGCATGAATTCATTTTGATCCTTGCTGGATATTCGAGGGAAATGGAATATTTCCTAAGTCTTAATCCTGGCCTTCATTCCAGGTTCCCGCTCGTTATTGATTTTCCGGATTATACGATTGAACAGTTAATGGAAATAGCCGATCGGATGCTGCAGGAAAAGGAGTATCTTATGAATCGGGATGCCGAAAGGAAATTAAGGGAACATTTAATCATATTACGTTCATTCCGGGGACCTATTTCATTCTCTAACGGTCGTTATATCCGCAATATAATAGAAAAGTCAATTAGGGCGCAGGCGATGCGGCTTTTACTGGAAGATTCATTTGAAAAATCCGATTTATTGACGCTTACCAGCCAAGATTTGATTTTCGAGGATGAAGAGAAAGAATGACATGGAAAAGCCCACCAAGATGGCGGGCTTTTCAAATTTATGTTTTAGGCACCCATTTTTTATTAGGAAGATGCCAATTATTGGTGTAAGAAAGGACTCGCAATATCGTGATGACGGCAAAGAGCAAATAAAGCTGCCATGATTGGGATAAAACACCACTGCCTAAAGCCAAGCCTGCAATGATGGCCCATACTGCGTAGATTTCTTTTCTGAAGACCAATGGCTTTCTTCCGGCCAGCACGTCACGGAGTATCCCGCCGCCGCATCCGGTTAATGCAGCTGATACTATAATGGCGCTTATTGGATGATTAAGTTCCACGGCATACATCGCCCCTTGGATGGCAAAGGCTGAGAGGCCAATGGCATCACTGAGATTTCCCCATCTGTCCCAGTGCTTTGATAGGTTTGTAGGAAAAACAAAAACGATGGTGATGGATACTAAAGCGATGACAAAATAGAAACTTTGATCCCATAAAGCTGAAACGGGGACGCCGATCAACAGATTGCGGATTGCCCCGCCGCCAAAGGCGGTTATGATTCCTAAAATATAAACTCCTAAAATATCATACTCTTCTTCCATGGCGATGATGGTTCCGTTTATAGCGAATGCAATCGTACCTATGAAGCTTAATACTTCCCATGTCATATGAATGTCCCTCTATGTCTTTTCGATTTTGATGGTAAAGCCAAATTTGATTTTAGCATGGTATCGCAATTTTTAAAACGGTTAAAAGCTTCGTTTTGAGGAAATTTTTATATATTCAATTTTTTTGTTATGATTAACTGAAATCTACCAGAAGGTGGTGCATGTGATTTGGAAGAAGCAATAAAGGAAACGGCTGTCTTGATTGGGTGTCAAACAACTGAGACCAGTGAACATTTTGAATATTCACTCGATGAACTGGCTTCTTTGGCGAAGACTGCGAATGCTGAGGTTTTAATGACCATCTCCCAGAAAAGGGAAAGCGTCGATCCGGCTACATATATAGGAAAAGGAAAAGTGGAAGAACTCCGGAATCTGGAAGAGGAACTGGAGCCGGATTTATTTATCTTTAATGATGAATTATCCCCGAGCCAGATTCGGAACCTTTCGAAACAATTGGAGGCAAGGGTCATAGACCGGACACAGCTAATATTGGATATATTTGCTCAGCGGGCTCGATCCAGGGAAGGGAAGCTGCAGGTTGAACTTGCTCAGCTCCAATATTTATTGCCGCGTTTGGTTGGACAGGGGACGGCAATGTCCAGGCTAGGAGGCGGAATCGGCACAAGGGGACCAGGGGAGACGAAGCTGGAAAGCGACCGCCGCCACATTCGTGGAAAAATAGATGAAATAAAACAGCAATTAAGTGGAATAGTGAAGCATCGTGAACGCTATCGTGATAGAAGGAAACGTAATAAGACCTTTCAAATAGCACTTGTGGGATACACGAATGCAGGTAAATCAACGCTGTTCAACCGTTTGACGGAGGCGGATTCATATGAAGAGAACCAATTATTCGCTACGCTGGATCCCATGACACGAAAGGCGATTCTTCCTAGCGGATTTACCGTGCTGCTGACGGATACGGTTGGATTCATACAAGATTTGCCGACATCTTTAATTGCCGCATTCCGCTCTACCTTGGAAGAGGTGAAAGAAGCGGATCTGCTGTTACATGTGGTCGATTCCTCAAGTACCGATTACTTTAATCATCAGAAAACGGTGCAGGATTTGCTAAATGACTTAGATGTCCCTTCCATTCCACAGCTAACGTTGTATAATAAGAAAGATAAGGTTCACGCTGATTTTGTGAGATCAGCCAGTCGTGCTTCATTAATGATCAGTGCCTATGAACAATCGGATCTGAATGAAATCATGGAAGAAATTGAAAAGTACGTGATTGAAGAAATGATCCCGTATCATGTTTTCCTGCCATCGAGTGAGGGTAAACTATTATCACAGCTGAAAAATGAAACCATATTGCGCACTCTCTCCTTTAATGAAGAATCGGAAAGATATGAATGCAAAGGTTTTTGTCTAGCTGATCATCCAATAACCGGGCAGCTGGAGAAATATTCATTATAAAGGGGAATTTTGATGTATCAGCAGTTAACAAATGGAGAAGTGTTGAAAAACATTGCCCAGGAAGTGGAAGCAATGATTTCTCCATTACATAAGCAAGTGGACGAACGAATCGAAGAAAATCAATTTCGCGTATTACAAAGTTATCAAGCACATAAAGTGAGTGATTCCCACTTCATCCCGACTACTGGGTATGGATACGATGATATGGGCCGCGATACGCTGGAATTGATATACGCAGATGTTTTCGGAGCGGAAGCTGGATTGGTGCGCCCCCAAATTATATCAGGCACACACGCCATCTCCACCGCTCTTTTCGGCATATTGCGCCCAGGGGATGAATTGTTATACATAACTGGAAAGCCGTATGATACTTTGGAAGAAATCGTCGGTATCCGGGGGACGGGTATTGGATCTTTACGTGATTTTCAGATCAGCTATAAGGCCGTTCCGTTGGCGGAAACTGGAACCGTTGATTTCGAAGCCGTCAAACATGCCATTCAACCGAATACGAAGATGATCGGTATACAACGATCAAAAGGGTATGCTACACGTCCTTCCTTTACGATCGATGAAATAAAGGAAATGATTGCCTTTGTTAAAGGCATTAACCCGGAAATCGTCGTGTTCGTGGATAATTGTTATGGAGAGTTTGTTGAGACACAAGAACCATGTCATGTCGGAGCGGATTTAATGGCTGGTTCACTCATTAAAAATCCTGGCGGCGGGATAGTGAAAACCGGTGGATACATTGTTGGTAAAAAGGACCTGGTTGAAGCTTGCTCTTACCGGTTAACATCACCAGGAATAGGGGCTGAAGCAGGTGCTTCGCTTTATAGTCTGCAGGAAATGTACCAAGGATTCTTCCTGGCACCGCATGTCGTGGGCCAAGCTGTTAAAGGAGCGATGTTCACAGCGGCCTTTTTAGAAAAGCTCGGTATGAATACATCCCCAAAATGGGATGCGAAGCGAACTGACTTGATTCAATCCGTTCAATTTGATGAACGGGATAAGATGGTTGCCTTCTGTCAGGCCATCCAATATGCATCACCAATCAATTCACATGTGACACCATATCCTGCCTATATGCCAGGATATGAGGACGATGTAATCATGGCTGCAGGCACCTTTATACAGGGGGCCAGCATTGAACTGACGGCAGATGGTCCGACAAGGGCTCCATATGTTGCTTATGTTCAAGGCGGATTGACATACGCCCATGTTAAAATGGCTGTATTGTCTGCTGTGAATGCGCTAATGGACAAAAAGCTGATTCAATTGTAATTTGAAATTAAATAAGTTATGTTATGGGAATCCAGATACAATTGGATTCCAGTAAGAATAATAGTCATAATATTTGTGTAGTAACAAATCATTTAATTTTTCTGATAAAATCACGTCATAAAATGTAACATCATATTGACAAGTTTAATAACATGATATAAGATTATTTTAAGATAAACAAAAGGAGGATGCTAAGAATGAGCGGCAACAACATTCGGCGTTCGATGCCTCTTTTTTCCATCGGAATCGTCATGCAGTTAACTGAGTTGTCTGCACGCCAAATTCGGTATTACGAAGAGCATCAACTTATTACTCCTATGAGAACAGATGGAAATCGTCGGGTCTTTTCATTAAATGACATCGATCGACTGCTTGAGATTAAAGATTTAATCGAACAAGGAGTCAATCTGGCCGGCATTAAAAAGATTTTCACTGTAAAGGAACAGAATTTACCTAAAACTCAAGAATTAGAACAAGCGGAAAAAATAAGGCATGACCTTAGTGACGAGGAGCTTCGCAAGCTTCTGCGTGCCGAGCTTTTACAAGGAAGCAAGCATCGAACATCTCTTAGACAAGGGGATATGTCCCGTTTTTTCCAATAAAAAATATGATTTATGAATTATTAGGGGGAATAGAAATTGGCAAAGTTCACACGTGAAGACATCACTCGTTTAGCGAAAGAAGAAAATGTTAAGTACATTCGTTTACAATTCACTGACATTTTAGGGACAATTAAAAACGTTGAAATCCCAGTCAGTCAATTAGAAAAAGCACTTGATAATAAAATGATGTTTGATGGATCTTCCATTGAAGGCTTCGTTCGTATCGAAGAGTCTGATATGTACCTATATCCTGATCTAAATACATGGGTTATCTTCCCTTGGACTTCCGAAAAAGGTAAAGTGGCACGTTTGATCTGTGATATTTACAATACGGATGGAACTCCTTTTGATGGAGATCCACGTGCAAACCTAAAACGTGTTCTTGCAGAAGCAAGAGAAATGGGCTTCACAGATTTCAATCTTGGACCTGAACCTGAATTCTTCCTATTCAAACTGGATGCAGCAGGCGAGCCGACGCTGGAATTGAACGATAAAGGCGGATACTTTGACCTTGCACCTACTGACCTAGGAGAAAACTGCCGTCGTGATATCGTTCTTGAGCTTGAAGAAATGGGATTTGAAATCGAAGCATCCCACCATGAAGTAGCTCCAGGACAACATGAAATTGACTTTAAATATGCAGATGCGATTTCAGCTTGTGATAACATCCAAACATTTAAATTGGTTGTTAAAACGATTGCCCGCAAACATGGTTTACACGCAACATTCATGCCAAAACCATTGTTCGGTGTTAACGGATCTGGAATGCATTGTAACGTTTCTCTATTCAAAGGCAACGAAAACGCATTTTATGATAAAGAAGGTAAATTGGAATTAAGCAAAACAGCTGAGCAATTCATCGCAGGTATCATTAAGCATGCTCCAAGCTTCACTGCGGTAACAAACCCGACTGTTAACTCATACAAACGTCTAGTTCCTGGTTACGAAGCTCCTTGTTATGTTGCATGGTCTGCTAAAAACCGTAGCCCGCTAATCCGTATCCCAGCTTCACGCGGAGTAAGTACTCGCGTAGAGGTACGTAGTGTCGATCCAGCAGCAAACCCATACTTGGCACTTGCCGTTCTGCTAAAAGCTGGTCTTGACGGTATCAAGAACGACTTGACTCCTCCAGCTCCAGTTGATCGCAACATCTATGTAATGAATAAAGAAGAACGTGAAGAAGTAGGTATCGTTGATCTACCAGCTACTTTATATGCTGCATTGGAAACATTAAAATCTGATGAAGTCATCAAAGAAGCATTAGGTGAACATTTACTTGAACACTTCGTCGAAGCAAAAGAAATCGAGTGGGATATGTTCCGTACTCAAGTTCACCCATGGGAACGCGAACAATATATGTCAATGTATTAATAGCTTTAAAGCCTTGGTATTACTGAGTTTCTCAGTTGCCAAGGCTTTTTTTATTTTTATAAAATGAAAGGGAACGGGCTAGCTGACCACATTTCAAACTATTTTATTCAAATGGGCATAATCCATGTATCCCCAATGATAATCCATTCAAAGAAAAGCCCTTGGACTTACCCTTGTCTACTTGAGAGGGATAAGTCCAAGGGCTTCGTCTTTTTTGGTGTGAACTACCCACTACTTACTACTCTTCCAGGTTGCTTGAAGCATGAGACTTTTTTGGAAGAACGTTAAAACCTATTACTTATAAGGTGTTAATTTCAATTGATTCTTCCTTTGGCATCATCACAGTTCTTCGCAAATATTATACTAATATCAGTTATAGACTTTCCCAAGCTTACGGAATATTAGGGCCTTCTCGCCGCCTTAGTCCGGACTCAGCAAAGGGCTCAAAAATAAGGCCAAGCTTCCCAAAAAAAACTCCTAAAAGGGATAGAGTACATCCATAAGCACTTTTCATTGAGAAATGCGCCTATTTTGGAATGAAAGCCAATTGAATATTTGAACTTATTTGTTATTTCTATTGAAACATCAACAACACATTTTTTATTCAATGGAATATCATTTACCGATAAGATTTAGATTACATAACGAGGGAAACCCAATTGATCTGCATGTAAATTCATTCTGTTACGAAAGAGATAAGAATCCAGAAGAAAGGCAGTTCTTTTGAGAAAGTACAGTTTGATGAAATTATTGATGTAATTGTAGAAAATTAAAAAATCCTTCTAATTTTGAGAAGGGCTTTTTAATTACTAAACCATATTAATTTTAATGACTTTAAAGGGTAATTGTGCTCATAAAAAATAACCATTATGACAATAATTTCTAAATTAGTGTTACTTTGTAATTTTTCGTGGTACTATTGTAGCGATTCATAAAAAAGGAGTGTTAAATTATGAAAAAGAAGAGTTAGGAAAATTTATTACACTTGGTGCTATAGCTATTACTCTATCATTGGGTTTTTCAACCGCTACAAAGGCAGAAGAATACTCTGTTGCTGTCCAAACTAAGCTTGAAAGCATTAGCGCTAAATATCCAATAGGGGCTCAGCTTAGCACCGAAGATGCCATGTTTATCGCTGGGAATCTTGAAAAGGCAAATATTCTATCAAAAAAAACTAAAGGTTTTAATAAAACAAAATCAAAAGGCAGGCACACGACGAAAGTTGCAGGAACATATTATTCAAATTTAAAGGCAACTTCTGGATCCTTTGATGGGGATTTCACTACTACCATCACTACTAAAACAAATGCAAAATCACTAAAAAGTTCAATTTCACACACATCTTATGGTTTGAGGGCTTCAAAAAGTCTTTTTGTACTTTATAAAGGGAGCATAAACAGATCTTGTTCAAATCTGAAGAAATGCACATTTGATAATCTTAAAACTTATAGTGGCATTCCTGTATATGCAAATACATTTGCAAAATCTACAGTAATTTCTCAGATGGTACACAAATCACTGTAGCCCCATAAAATAGTGCAATAGAAGGGTGTCAAGTCATATTATGTTTGACCGTGTTCTTAGACTGAGGAAAAAAGGACATATAAAAATTCCTGAATAATGGACTTTTTTTACATGCCCATTATTCAGGTAAAGCTTAAATTCCTAGTTACTGTTAAGAATATACTGTTATACAATCCTATATGATTATATAGGGATTATTAGTAATTTAGTATTTCATTTCCAAAAAATTATGTTAATTTTAGTTAAATTGTCATTATCAAAGGGGAGCTCAAATTATGTCAGATATTAATTTTCTAAACATGCTTATAGTCTTACTTATATTGGTCGCAATAGGTTTTGGAATTTATAAGATAATAAAATTTATAAAAGCTTAATTTATAGTAATACCTCCTTGGCAGATATTTTATATAAAAATCCGAGATAAAAACCTTCCAAAAAACCTATGCCTCCTCTTTGGAAACAAAAGAGCCACAGTTTGCCAAATGTAAGCAAATAGTTGCTTTTAACTATAAGCAAGGTATAAAGGTAAGCGTCAAATATTCCCCACCTACTACTTGTAAATAGCTCATGAGATAATCTCCTTACATCATACATGTGGAGGTTTTTTTATGAAAAAACGCCTTATAAAGAAAGAATGGGAAGCTCACATCCAAGATTTTAAAGAAAGTGGATTATCAAAAGCTGCTTGGTGTCAAAAACAGAACCTGCCGGTTCATCGGCTATATTATTGGCTCAAGAAATTATCTCCTCAAGCTGATAGTCCAACTGAAAGTAAACGTACAAAATGGGTATCTGTGAATATCCCTCCAATAGAAGAAAAAATACATACCACCATCCGCATTCATTTTAAAGAAGCTACAATTGAAATAGATGCACCTTTTACTCCACAAGTGCTTTTACAAGTGATGCAGACGGTAAAACAGCTATGATACCAGAAACAGCCATTGAAAGGGTATGTATCGCACAAGGAGCTACAAGACTTACGTAAAGCTATTGATGGACTGGCAGCCATTGTAAAGGAAGAGTTTGATTTAGATCCCTTTTCTTCTTGTTTATTTGTCTTTTGCAATCGCTTACGCGATAAACTAAAGATTCTCGTGTGGAAACATAATGGTTTTTGGTTGCATTATCGCAGATTGGAAAAAGGAAAGTTTGACTGGCCAACTCAACATCCAAATGTGCCACTTACCATATCAAGAAGGCAACTGAGATGGCTTCTTGATGGATTTCCATTTGAACAAAAACAAGGGCATCAAGCTGTATATGCGAGAACAATCGTGTGAGAAATTCATATATTTAGAAGGGATTTGATTCATTTTGTCGAATGGATTCATCTATGAAAACAACATCCTCTCATCAAAATCAACCTACAATTGAATCTCTTCAAGCTCAAGTAGAAGAACTCACGGCAAAAGTGAGATGGTATGAAGAACAATTTCGTCTTAGCTAACAAAAACGGTTTGGTACGTCTAGCGAAAAAACAACGGAAAATCAACTCGCTCTAGAACTGTTTAATGAAGCTGAGAAAGAAAGTGACACCGAAGTACCCGAACCAGCTGTTGAAACCATCACCTATCGTCGTAAAAAGAAACGCGGTCATAGGGATGAGTCCGTCCAAAACCTTCCTATCGAAACGATTGAATATCGTTTGGCTGACGAGGAACAGGTTTGTTCATGCTGTGGTGGTGCTCTACATAAGATGAGTGTAGAAGTCCGTAAGGAACTGACGATTGTTCCTGCAGAAGTAAAGGTGACAGAACATAAGAGATACGTATATGCTTGCCGCAAGTGTGAACTAGATGAGGTTTCCACACCGATCGTGACTGCGAATATGCCAGCTCCTGCCTTTCCCAAAAGTATAGCTTCCCCGTCCATTATGGCGTATATCATGACTCAAAAATATGTAGAAGGATTGCCTCTTTATCGTCAGGAAAAGCATTTTGAACGAATGGGAATCTACTTATCGCGTCAAACGATGGGAAATTGGTTATTATACGGGGCTGATCAATGGTTAGTGATATTGTATAAAAGGATGCATGAGCATCTACTTGCTCGAACCATCCTTCATGCGGATGAAACAACCTTCCAAGTCTTACGTGAACCTGGTCGTGCCGCAACTACCAAGTCCTATCTGTGGTTATATCGCACAGGGCGAGATGATATCCCCATTGTTCTCTATGACTATCAACCAACAAGAGCAGGCGAACACCCGAAACGTTTTTTAACGGGTTATCAAGGTTATTTACAAGTGGATGGATATAGTGGTTACAATCAAGTACCGGATGTCACCCTTGTGGGATGTTGGGCGCATGCCAGACGTAAGTTTGATGAATCCTTAAAGGCTTTACCTGATTCACAGCAGGGAAAAAAGGTGAAGGCGAGCGAAGGGTTGTATTTCTGTAATCAACTGTATTCTATCGAAAGAAAGCTAAAACATGTCGACTCTACAGAACGATATGAGCAGCGACTGGAAAAAAGCAGGCCCATTCTGGACCTTTTTTCAGCATGGCTTTATGAACAAAAAGATCTCGTTCTACCAAAAAGCGCGCTAGGAAAAGCCATCACTTATTGTTTGAATCAATGGAATCATCTTGAAGCTTTTTTATTGGACGGACATTTAGAAATCGACAACAACAGAAGTGAACGTTCCATTAAGCCGTTTGTGATTGGGAGAAAAAATTGGATGTTTTCTAATACACCGCGAGGTGCTAGAGGGAGTGCCATCATGTATAGTGTGGTTGAAACGGCAAAAGAGAACGATTTGAGTCCCTATCATTATCTTCGCTATTTGTTTGAAACGCTACCAAATATGGATCTAACGAATAAAAAAGAAATAGATAAAGTCTTGCCGTGGTCATCTAGTTTACCCTCTGCATGCAGAGTACCGATAAAAAGTGAAGCAAACAAAACATAGTCCCGAAATACACCATCCATGTAGTATTTGGGGGCTACTTAACGTTTACGATTAACTGGAAGGGCTAGCTGCAATATTGCAGTTTATAATGGAGTAAGGAGGTAGGTGGGTTAAAGACGTATAGAATAAAACCTTCCATTTTCATAATCCGTTGGGTTACATCAAGAGTGATGCTACCCATCTAATATCGAAATTTCTTTGAGGAAGTATTTGCTATCGAAGATTGATTTAAATAATTTTTAAAAAAAGTGCTTCATTGAAACTTTTACTTCAACAATGTGAAACACTTAATCTGGACTAAGTATGTTAAAATAAATTGATAACTACATAAATAAATAGAATGGTAACTACATAAACAAATAGAGTGGGGAAGATGGAGTCATGAAATCTTTTTTAGTAAAAACAGGGTTACTAGTGGCATGTATGGTCAGTTTGTTTCATGGGAAAGCGACAGCAGAATCGGAAACAGAATGGTCATTGAATTGTGAACAATATGGTGACATTAAACCAAATGAAAACCCAACTTACCAACATATCAATTGTTTGTTGACAAACGCTGCAATCCAAGCGGATATTCCGCCTGAAGTCGTAAAAGGGATTGCCACAAGAGAATCATACTGGAGACAATTCGTCGATGGTAAGCCGTTCATCTCGAAGGACGGGGGAATTGGGATTATGCAAATCACAGATACAACCTTACCAGAGGAACAGCAAGAGCGCTTAAAGAATGATATTCTTTACAATATCGAAACAGGCGTACGTATTCTCAATAGCAAGGCCAGTTTGACTACGCTTCCGAGCATCAAAGGAGCAGGACGAGACATCATTGAAAATTGGTATTTTCCTGTCATGGCATACAATGGGGTCGTGCCAGTGAATAGCCCTCTATACCAAGAAACAGGAGAAATTAATCATGAGGCCTATCAAGAATTAGTTTTCAGAAAAATCGAAAAAGACAGTTTCGGAAAAATCGAAGAAGAAAGTTACAGGGGCGATACCATCTTAGCAAGGTATCCATTTGACATAAAGTATTTCAAATACGACAGAGAAAGTGATAAGCCCATTGAATTCCTAAAGCCCGAATATATCGTACAGGGTGTTCATGAGACAACGATCAAATTAAAAGCAGGGGACCGAGTACTGACAACTGAGTATGACGTTAAATTACGAAAAAAACCAGGGTCACCGGATTATAAAAGGTTGCCGATCAATACACCCTTACTAATTGAAGGCACATTTGAATTTGATGAGTCTGAAATCAGTCAAAATCAATTTGTCTGGTTTCCAGCAAAAACACTCGATGGACAGTATAGTGGATACGTTTCATCGGCTTATATCGAGAAACAAGTCGCGTTTAAAGCCGCATCTTCTTCCTATAATAGTATTAAAACTAGCTGGGCGGCAGTAAGCGGTGCATCAGGGTATGAGATTTATCGATCGACATCAAGCACAGGTACGTATTCTAAGGTTGGAACGACGACATCCACAAGTTTTATGAATAGCGGCCTGACAACCAATCAATCGTATTATTACAAAATGAGAGCATACCAAACGGTTGGAAGTACCAGAGATTATAGTAATTATTCAGCTATTGTTACGGCAAAACCGTTACCAGCTGTACCAAGTTCAGTTAAAGCCGCATCTTCTTCCTATAATAGTATTAAAACTAGCTGGGCGGCAGTAAGCGGTGCATCAGGGTATGAGATTTATCGATCGACATCAAGCGCAGGTACGTATTCTAAGGTTGGAACGACGACATCTACAAGTTTTATGAATAGCGGCCTGACAACCAATCAATCGTATTATTACAAAATGAGAGCTTACCGAACGGTTGGAAGTACCAGAGTTTATAGTAATTATTCAGCTATTGTTACGGCAAAACCATTACCAGCTGTACCAAGTTCAGTTAAAGCCGCATCTTCTTCCTATAATAGTGTAAGAACTAGTTGGACCGCAGTAAGTGGAGCAAGTGGGTATGAAGTATATCGGGCCACATCAAGCACAGGGACTTATTCTCTTGCAGGATCAACAACCTCAACAAGTTATACTAATACAGGACTTACAACGAATAAACCATATTATTACAAAATTAGAGCTTACAGGACCGTAGGAAGTATGAAGGTATATAGTAATTATTCAACTGTAGTTACTGCAAAACCAGTACCAACTGTTCCAACTAATTTTAAGGCAACCAGAATAAGTTCAACCAGCTTAAAGCTGACATGGGTCTCTGTATCTGGAGCAAGTGGCTATGAACTTTACAGGTCTACATCATTCTCAGGAACATATAATCTACTAAAAAGCACAACTTCCTTATATTATACAAATAGTAGTTTAACAACAGGAAAGACATATTATTATAAATTAAGAGCATATAGAACGGTTGGCACAACAAAGGTATACAGTGGTTGGACAACAATAATTAGTGCCAAACCTTAATTATTATTACCTGAATATGTATAAAAAGCTGACAAAATCAAAGCCCCCACTTCATACAGGAGGGGGCTATTTTCTTTTCACGGACAATTTATCAATTAAGGTGTACCATTACTTTTAGTTCCGTTACATCTTCCTTGAGAGGTTGATAATCTAAAAAATGCCATTTCAAAAGCGTAAAAATACGCTTATAGTAAGGTGAACAAAGCTACATCATCACTTTATTATTTTTTCTACAATCAGCAGTCCGCACATGTTGAATGTGTCTCGCAGCTCATTTTAAAATAAGGCAACTAACCCTTATGGGAGTTGCCTTCTTATGTTTATTGTAATGGATTTACAAAGCTGTATTTAATATGAATTGTTATGTCTAACGGGTGCGATTCCCAATAATGAAGGATCGCTTTTTCTTATTCGAGTAAAAGGAAGTTTTATGGAAGAAGGAGTTTGTGTATTATTTGTAGAAGTTTAAAAAGTTACAAACGAATGGTTTGAGGAATTTCTCTGAACGACCTAATTTTTATTTTAGGAGGGAACAACATGGAAGTTTTTGCGAAATATTTAGCGGGTATCGATAACCCCGAGCACTGCGAACGAACAGAGGAAATTTTGGCGTGGGTTGCTAATAAATTCCCCAATTTGGAATCACAAATCAAGTGGAATACGCCATTGTTTTCCGATCACGTATAAAGTACATGAAAAGAGTAAAGCAAGTATTAGCCTATCCTGTAGTCGGACGGTTTAACAACACGACTTAAACTCGTTATACTTTTTTGGTTTTTAAATTTATAAAAGTGAAAAGTATAGTAAAAAATACTGCCAAAAAATCACCCGATAAATGCCCGATAATTCTTGAGTTATTATGATAAATGAATTTTAGTGAATGCTAATAAATAGGCGTTTTTGTGAAAGTTTGGTAGAATAGTTCTTTTTATAGCTCATGTTTAAAACAGAAACTAATGATTTGTTACTTGCTGTAGCAAAGGGTACAAAAAATGGGCCTGTATTCTATATTAGGCTCAGGCATTTCTTCATTTTTATAGATTTCTTGATCAGTTATTTTTTAATCTTTAATAATTGTTTTAAAATCTTGTAATAATTCATTTGTCTCTTCGTTATAAGATTTTGTATGGATAACTTTAGATCCATCATCCATAACCTCCGTTATTTCAATATACCGGATTTGGTTGCCATCGATTGATAAAATATAATCGAACTTCTTATCGGTTTCTTTAATTATTGTTAAAGATTCTTCTAATACATGTATTTCAGAATTGGCTGAAGTTTTACTTGGTAGGGCGACTAATACTGTACCAAGTAATAATATAAAACTCATGAAAAATGCAGTACCTTTTTTAAAATTCATCGCCTTCATTCCTTCCTTTTAAATATATGTACATGTACATATATAAACCTACCATAAAAAAAGGGGAATAGGAATAAATATTCAGAGTATTTCTGCTTTTTTCTATTATCATGTTACTATTTACTTATATATGAATAAATAGAAAAACATAAAATCACGATGAAAGCTAAAAAAAGTATTATGCCTATAAGAAAATTAACAGTTAAATAAATTGCCGAGATATTTAAAAGCGCAATTAAAATAAATATATTTATCTTATCTTTAATTTTTAAGAAACATATAAAAATTAAAGATAAAATGAATAAGGAACTTGCTAAATAAAATATTGAATCATATTCTAAGTTATCGCTATACGTTAATAAAACAATCCAGTATAAAACTATAAGTGTTACGATACTAATTATTTTTTTCATAGATTCACCCTCCTTTTTATATGTAAACATATCAAGGTTAAATTATCATATATTATCCTAAAATGTTAGTTTTTGTGGTTATTCAATTAGTAATAAGTCCCATATCAAAATATAACTTGTCCAATAACTTTTTCACAATTCCCAATTCCATTGAAGTATGCAAATGGTACTTTATCATATTTACTCCGCTCTTCAACTTCATGTCAAATTTCTTAAACGCGCGTGTCTTCAACATAATGCCTGTGTAGTAGTCGCTTTATTGGTTTTGTGGCTTTGCGCTTTTATCACCCATCTTGCTAAAACTATTTCAGCAATCCGAGTAATCTGATTCCAAGCCAAGAAAAAGAAGAATTAAACCAGTTGGTGGGTCTGTGAGGAGGAATAAAAAAGCACCAATAAGGTGCAGGTGCTCAGTTAAATATCTTTTTAAAGTAATGAATATTCACTATGTTAATAGCAATTCCGATTATCGTAAACATAATTATATCAATTAGATTAGTTTCATCCATAGAATGATAAGGAGCGAAAAGTTCAATATATGTATAAGCAATGATAAATAAAGGTATTGACCATACGAAGGTATGCAAGAATAGAGGAATCGTTAAGCTAAAGAATGGTAAGAAAAAATCTAAATCTTTTCTACTTCTCTTTTTATAAATAACGATTAACAGATAGACTGCAATTACATCGATAATTGAAGTCAAAATTAAATCTATAACATCATATCCATTCATGGTTGAAGGGTTATAAACTACAGGATATGCAAGTACTGAAAGAGTAAATATTACCCAGAAGAATATACGGTATCTTTTCTTTTGTTTGTTGGTTATTGTTCCTTCCTGTAAAGCTTTGACGAGTTTGTTAATATTCCAGAAATACATTGTTGTCCCCTTATGTAGTACAGTATCAGACTAATTATAGGTTAGGATTTACTCAAAAGCCATCTTTATTAAGATAGTAGGAAAGGTCTAGGGTCCCACAATAACAAAAACAGCCTGACAAGCTAAGAAGTTCTATAAGTAAATGAAACGGTTTACGAGCGAATGACTAGGAGTTGTTGCTTAGCTTGGCAGAGTACAGGACAGATGAGCAGCAGAAGAAGGTTTTAGGTCACGTGTATGGAACGAGATAAGACATGTTCAACTAAGCGTATACACGATTAACAGTTTTATTTATTCAAAATTAAGACTATTTAGTTTACTTAGTTTGATAGGTAATATATACTAGAAAAAAACCATTAGGAGTTGACTTTATGCTTAATCGGATCCGAAATAAATTGATTCCCACACAAGAAACGGCAGAAGAAGTAGATAATATCTACGCTATTTTACCCCCGCCAGGAACCATTATTGATGAGGCAACTGATGAAGAAATGGAAAAGGCAGCCGAGCTTGAAATTAGACATATGGCTTTCATGAGGTTGCAGGATATGAATATACAATTTGACGGTGCATCTTATAAAGAACTATTAAAAGAGTTTCAAGACTTTGAAGCCGATTCGTGTAATTTTTGGAGAGGTGTAGCAAGACGCATATCTGTTCCGTATGAATGGCCAATAAGAATTGATCATGCAAACGGTCCTATTTATGTTGGTGGTCACGATTTATATGATGGAGAGAAAGAAGAGAAAGAAGAGAGTGATATTTACGCTTAACACATAGTCGGAAAGGTTCATATATGAGTTGGTAAGGTATTATTAATAGATTTAGAGCGTTAGCCAAAAGGGGTAAAGCTCTTTGTGTTTACAAATAGCTAGTAATATTATATTGTTAAAATCTTTCATGAATAGTGGTGTTGATAAAAAAACTAGTCATATAAGTATTTCATGACCTCTACGACGAGGGTTTAACTTATTTTTTCATAACTTCAAAAAAAGATAAAAATCTTTTACGTTTTATATTTTTACTTCATTCACTCTTTTTCCCTTAGATGCAGTTGCGGGAACATTGCCTTTTGTCCAAGGTAAAAGCTATAAACATTACTAATAGAAAGACCAATTTTCCAAGAACAAAGTGGATGAAAGATTGGTTAGCTATGGAAAAGTATATAGACTTGGTCCACTAACAGGTGCTTTAGCTGAAGATCGGGGCTGACTTTATGCAGCTCTTTCTTTATTTAACTAAAGGTTCAGGTTAGCACAACCTGAACCCAAAATATTATTGAAGCGTATTTAGATTTTGTGCCCTTAAAAAGCTTACAACTAGCTCTCCAATTTGTCTGCCTAAACTTAAACCTTCCGTATTATCCACATTAAAATGTACCCCAGCGTACAAACGAGATTGAGCACTTTCTTCCATTATTTTTATTAATTCTGAAGACTCTTGAGGGAAGAAATAACTTAATACTGTCTCTGCACAGCCTGCAACTGTTGCGTGTGCAGAAGGGTAAGCTGGAAAACGAGGGGTAAACAGCACAGTAGACAGATTTCTGCCATATTGATTTGGACGTGCAACATCCCAATGATATTTTAAAAACCACGTGACAACAAAGGTATCATTCATAGCCGCGTGGAAATAACTCTGAACCCTTGCAACACTCGGTGACCCCAGCATATATTTTTCAGCTAAATTGAAAATTAGAGTGGTAATTTTCGCCGTTAATTCACCTGTTCCCCAATATTGTGCGATGCGTATTTGCTGGGAAGTCAATGACTTTAATGTCTCTTCTACAATGAATAACTCTGTTTCCCAATCAATATCAAGTGGATTTTTAACTCGCCAAATGATTCGTTGATGAAAGGGGTCCAGGAAATCATTGTCTCTTCCCCTTGAAATAAAAAACATTGGCCAATTTCCTGCCTCTGGAGAACCTTTAGGTGGGAGACTTTCCCCTGGGTAAGGAAACTCTGTCCATCTTCTATAACTTGTTCTCATAAAGACCACCCCCTAATTAATGTTCTCCTTGTTCCTTATGATTAAGTGTAATGAAGTATGACCATATAACTTTTTGATTCCTTATCAGAGGAGAAAGAGTTATACACTTAGATTAAGATGTGTTTTACTTCAATTCCCTGGATGCTGAGGCAGAATTTTCATCTATCGGGGCGGTTAGTTGAAGAAGGAATGTATATTTAACTTCTAGAATATACATATTTAGGTGTTGTGAAGGTAGGAGCTTAAATGGATAAGGGCAGTATTTTCGCTCTGCTCGGCTCCAATTAGGAGGCAAGACAACAGTTGTCAAAGAAGATTACTTACGGAAAAGATAAAACCGAGAATAAACGTCCGATGAACATATGGCTCTATCAAAAGCGATTTTGTAGAGCAATTGGGCTGATAAAAAGGTCAAGAGAGGGAACCCAAATGAAAAAGATAAGCAACAACGGCTTCTGCGAAGCATGACTGCGTAGACTGCGTGAGGTGCTGGCACGGCATGTCGAGTCCGGAAAAATCCCTGGACTCGTCGCCCTGGTCAGCCGGTACGGTGAGACGTTATCATGTCGAAGTGATAGGTACGATGCGCCATGACGGTGGTGCGCCGATGCGCCGGGACACGATCTTTTGGATTGCCTCGACGTCCAAGCCAGTCACGATGGCAGCGGGCGATAGTCTTGCTCGACGAGTGCAGGCTGAGGCTGGATGACCCAGTAGATCAGTGGCTGCCCGACCGCCCGCCCGCGGAAAGCGAGTGCCCTACGTTCCAATCAACGTCCAAATTGTACAAGCCATAAAAATAGACAAACTCGATTGTCATCGAGTTTGTCTACAGTCTGGGAAGACCACAATAAGTGGTCTTCCTTTTGTTTCCCTAGCCCGAACTTATTTGGTGAAAGAATTGATATTTATCTGATGGGGACAATTTGTGATAGTGAGCTCGTTATAAGAACAGCAGCTATTATCTCACTGGAAATTTCCAACTTTTTCATAACCGGTTCCGCGATTTTTTAATGCTTATGAAAACAAAAAGAAGAGGCAAATATATAACAATGAAGCATACGCTGTACGGATTGATTATTTTATTTAATATATATAAGGAATCGATATCATAAAAAAATATATTCACAAGTAGTATGATTATGGACATTCCCCATAACGGATATTTTTGCTGGACATTGAATAAGCGCTTGACCCCCCTGCTGGCAGCCCACAAAGGAATGACCATATTGGGTATGATAACGATGGTCCACCAAGAAACAGTTATGTATTCGAACCGTTGAATAAAGGGCAACTCAATAATACTGGTCAATGTTAGTGTTGGCCATAGAGTAAGGGTTAAATGTTTCTGTGAATAAAAGACTATCGATACAAAATAAAGTAATAAGCTCAATAACGTAGTGAGCACAACTCCTCCGTGAGCATACTTTTGCGATGTTTCAGCACTTTTGATGAACGGATAATACATCAGTATCATTTCAAATCCAAGCATGGATAATGAAAAACTTTTAGTTCCTTCCATTATTTCGACTAAATTATGATGGAAAATAGGAAGAAAACCGGTGAAATCAGAGTATTTAAAACCATAAAAAGGTACAAATAAAAGCCAGTATGAAACTATTACAGTTAAGAAGGCAATACCCGTAATGGTTCGGAATCCTCCTGTATTTATATAGTAAATCAAAATAAGGAAAACCAAAGCAAATGCCCAAGAAGGTACCTCTTCAAACATCCAAACATGAATGACATTTATATAGCCAATTATGATTGTCATTCCAAGGATAAAAAAGTAAAGAATAAATAAAAGACTGAAGAAATTACCAATCCATTTACCGAATGCATGATTATTAGTGGAGATTATATCACCAGGAACAATCCTAAATATCTTATAGATTAACCAAATTAATATATGAACAATCAATCCAGCTAGGAGTATGGATAACCAGCCATCGGTTCCCGTCGCTTTAGCCAACTCTCTTTGAAAACTCAATACGCCTAATCCAGTTTGCATGGAATGCATTAAAAAAAACACATAAAATGGCGATACCTTATATTTTTCATTGACACCAGCTTGATTCATGTAGGACCCTCATTTGTATCACTCATATATTAATAATCTGGCTTTTATAAGTGAAATCTATTCAAAAAGATCGATTAAATTATGGATGGAATTTTTGTATAATCCTTGTCGGTAAGTTGAAAGCTTCAGTGACATTTAATGAAAAGTGGTTGTGTAAGGCATTAGGCAAGGAACAGAAACATGTGGACGGCAGGGGTATGGCTTACAATGTGTTCAAGCGTGAGCGGACAAAAAAGGAGAGAACCGAGATGGCCTTTTCCGAAAGATAGAAAGTCTTATTCTGGAACAACAGCGGGGTATAATAGATGAGTGATAAAAAGAAATATTAAGCAATAGTGATCTTAATACTTTTCCGGACACGGCTAATAAAAAGGTTGACGATGAACGTTTAGAGGAACTATTGTCCTTTGATAATAACATGACAAACTGTTTGTTAATTTCTTGATGGATGGAAAAAAATATACAGAAGGGAACAAAACTAATGAAATACGAATGGAGAAAACAAGAGAAGAATTTATATATCCCAAAACAAAAACCTGAACTTGTATCAATTCCAGAACAGAAATTTTTTTTGATAAAGGGAAAAGGAAATCCAAATGAGAACGAATTCGCTGAAAAGATAGGTGTTCTTTATTCATTGGCTTATGCGGTCAGAATGATGCCGAAGCAAGGATGCACTCCAGCTGGATATTTTGAATATACCGTATATCCATTAGAAGGAATTTGGGATTTAACGGAAGAGGGTAAGAAACTAGATACATTAAATAAAGATGAATTATTATATACAATCATGATTAGACAACCAGATTTTGTAACAAAGGAAATAGTGGACAGAGCATTTGAACATGTTGAAAAAAAGAAACCACATCCATTTCTAAATAATGTAAGGTTCGGTACATTTCAAGATGGTTTATCTGTCCAAATGCTTCATGTTGGTCCATATGATGATGAACCTCAAAGTTTTAAAGTAATGAATGAATTCATAAAAAATAATAATCTGGAAAAAACGTCATTACAACATAGAGAAATATATCTTTCAGATTTTAGGAAAGTTGAACCTTCAAAATTAAAAACAGTTTTGAGATATAAGGTTAAGCCGATAGAATAGCATGAACTCTTAGCAGTTAACATGCATTCATTATTTAATGTAGCAAAGATTGAAGGAGTTTACATAGATAAAAGGTGCATTATACCATAGGATGCAATTAGGTAGTACTTATAAAGTTTTCCATAATACGGTTTTATGGTATGGCTCATAGTTTATATGAGGTGTAAAAGAGGACCTAACACCACCCTCATTTTACCTATTGAAAACCATCTATTCTTTTGGGTGTTTTTTTTTGCAGGGAATTGGTCCCTTTTGTCAAATTAGTTAAACAAAGGGGATGAGAGAATGAATGATGATGAGAAAATCAGTATTTTATTGTCCAATATGACAAACGAATTAGTGTCGAGTAGAGTAAGGGTTAGAACCATAGTGGAATTACTGGAAGAAAAAGGTTTAATAACCCGTGAAGAGTACGAAAACAGGTTTAAAAAAGTTTTTGAACGAGATGCAATTTCGTATAGAAATGATTTACTGAAAGAAGTCAAAATTGATGAATAAAAGGAGGAGGCATCCAATAATTTGGGTGCTTTTTTATGACGTTGAGAACGATGAACCATGATAAGAAAAGAAAACGGTTAAGAAGCCAGTGAAACTAAGTCGTGGAATCTAGAAGACCTAATGAATATGAAAGCTTTTACATATAAGGATTTTACAATACGAGATTTAAGCCTAATGTGAAAAAAGAAAGAGCGTTAATCCTTATTTGATCAACACTCCTGTTAGTGCAGTAGCATTCATGTTATTTTTTTAGATTTGATTTCATTAATAATGAAATCTGTTGCTCATCCGTATTCGAATTCGTTTCAGTTGATCAACGATTAACTTTTGTCTTTACAATGGATGATTTTTACATAACTTAGCTTTCCCTTCTATTTAGTTGATTTTTATTTTGAATCCATATTCATGACTGTCGGTCTCTTTCATCTATTGGAATTCGGTTGTTCTAAATGCAGTTAGCTTTTCCCTGATACAGCTACTTTTTTTGTTACGGGAGCATTTTTGCCTAATATGACAGAAAAGACAACAATCACTGCTGTTACAAAAGTGAAAGATGTGATGGATTCATCTAGAAATACTGTTGCAAATAGAATCATCAAAAATGGTTGTAAGTATTGAATCTGACTAACCCTTGCTATTCCGCCCATAGCCATTCCGCTATACCAAGCAACATATGCTAGAAATTGACTAACCACTGCGAGATAAATTAAGCTAACCCAAGCTTGGATAGGGGCATGGAGCATTTCAGTTGTAAGGTTTAGTCCAACTGGAATAATGAAAAATGGAGCACCGATCATTATTGCCCAAGCAATCACTTGCCAGCTGCCTAATTCTTTCGCTAATTTCCCCCCTTCTGCGTAACTAAGTCCAAGTATGATCACAGCTGCCAGTAAAGCTAAATCGGCTAATTGCAATTGGCCGAATCCAAGATGAAGTGCATACATAATGACAGCTAAAGAGCCGATTATACTTGAAACCCAGAATTTGATTGAAGGGATTTCACCTGCTCTAAACATGGCAAATCCAGCTGTTGCTAACGGTAACAGTGCTACTTCCACAGCTCCATGAGAAACAGGCAAGGATTCCATTGCCCAAGAAGTGAGGAGAGGAAATCCTAAAACTGCACCAACAGCAACAATAAGTAGACTTTTGAATTGATTTGGAGAAGGCAGTTTTTCCTTTCGAACGATCAATACCACCGCTACTAAAATAGCAGCAACAACCGTTCTTCCTAAACCGACGACCGTAGTCCCAAAATACTCTACAGAAATACTTGTAGCGGGGAGCGTTAAGCTAAAACAAATGACGCCTGCTAATCCCAACAATAATCCTAATTTCTCCCTGGTTACTCCCTGCATCTTACCCAACCCCAATCTTTATATTTTGTATCACATCTGTACCATTGTTTATTTATCATAAAAAACAGTTGCTATAATTAACATACTATGAGTACATACAATAAAAATAAACCCATTTTTTACCCATCTGACCTGGTACAGTTTAAGGAGGATTAAGTGATGAACACAAAATATATTAAGATAATGGAAGAAATTAAGCTTCGACTAGCAGGTGGTTCGCTAAATGCAGGAAGTAAACTTCCTTCTGTTCGTCAGTTATCTGAGTATTTTTCATGTAGCAAGAATACGGTCATTAAAGCATACGACGAACTTGAAAAAGAGCATTTAATTTATTCTGTTCCTAAAAGCGGCTACTATGTTGTGAATGATTATCCAAAAGAGGCGGAAGAAAATGGGGTGATTGATTTTTTGTCTGCCGGTCCAGATAAAAATGTTATGCCCTATGTAGAATTTCAACATTGTATGAATCAAGCAATTGACCATTATAAAGAAGAGCTTTTTATATACTCTGATCAACAAGGGCTTTACCCACTGCGAGTACAGTTGGTTAAATATTTACAAAATTTACAGGTTTTCACCCAACCAGAAAGATTAGTCGTTGTCTCTGGCTCGCAGCAAGCCCTCCATTTATTAGTTTCTATGCCATTTCCAAATGGGAAAAACAATATTCTAATTGAACAGCCTACTTATTTTGGATTCATCGAGTCCATCAATCTGCATCAAGCCACTACTTTTGGGATCGAATTATCAATGGAAGGAATAGACCTTGATCGACTGGAATACATTTTTCGAAATAATGATATAAAATTTTTCTATATTATCCCGAGATTTCACAATCCACTTGGACATAGTTACACGAATGGCGAAAAGAAAAAAATCGTTGAGTTAGCTGAAAAATACGATGTATACATAGTGGAGGATGATATTTTAGGAGACCTTGATCCAAATCCAAAATCCGATCCTTTATTTTCTTTTGATCCTTCTGGGAGAGTGATTTATATCAAAAGCCTTTCGAAAATTTTTCTCCCAGGGTTAAGGATTGGGACTGTCGTTCTTCCTGCATTAATGATGAACAACTTTTTACGGTATAAATTCAGTTCGGATTTTAATAGTTCAGCACTCTCTCAAGGTGCGCTAGAAATCTATTTAAAAAGCGGTATGTTTAATAGTCATCTCAAAAAAGTAAAAGAGGTATACCGAACTAAAATGCAAATCCTTCAAGAAGCATGTGAATTAATGCTGCCGGCTAATACTTCTTTTTCTAAACCGAATTCCGGCTTCTATCTTTCCATCAGTTTGCCCGAGCATGTGAAAGCAAAACAGGTGGTTCATATGCTAAACGAGCAGCATATATATGTTGATGATGCCTCCAGAATGTTTTTAGCAGAATATAAAAAGGAAAATCTCGTTCGTTTATGCATCTCTCAAGTGAACGAGAGTCAAATTAAACTAGGGGTAGAGCGATTGGCTCACTGTATTGCTTTACTTGACAGTAGAAAAAAACATAGTACTCCCAATAACTTTTTACTCATTTAGAAAGTGTCGGGTTTTTCCGGTCACAACCTAAATAATCTTAACTTGTCGCTCACTTAATTCCTTCCTATAAAGTTATTAAAAAAAGAACTGCTTGTTTATAAAGGTAGGTTCTGATATGATTGTTTGATAAATTTTTTAAGGGGTTAAGAGAGGGTGAGTCAATTGACTAAAAACCTTAGGCAATTGAAAAATGTTTCGGTGTTCCAAACGCTTCTAACTTAGAAAAATAATTTAGAAGCGAGGAATAATTATATGAAAAATCAAAGAATCTTTAATAAATCATTTCTTTTTTTATTTATAAGCAACTTTTTAGTTTTTATTGGGTTTGAAATGATGCTTCCTATTTTGCCTGCTTATTTGTTAAGCATGAATGCATCTTCCATTCAAGTTGGTCTAGTAACATCATTATTTACGATAGGTGCTGTTTTAATCAGACCTTTTGTAGGTTACTATTTAATGGATAGCCAGAGGAAAAGTCTGGCCATTTGTGCAAGTGCAGCTTTAATGGTCATTACAATTCTATATCCGTTTCTTAATATGATATGGCTTCTTCTATTGTTAAGGCTTTTCCATGGTGCAGCTTGGGGGGGATCAACCACAGCTAACAGTACAATGGTAGTGGATTTTATTCCTAAGACACGCTTAGGAGAAGGAATAGGGTATTTTTCTATATCCACAACGGTCGGGGCTATCGTTGCACCGAGTATAGGTATCCTTATCTATGACTCTTTTTCCTTCGATATTTTGATATGGTCATCAGCAGTATTGAGCTTATTGGCAGTACTTGCGCTTCAATTTGTCTATTCACCTACTATTGTAAAGCGTGAGAAGAAGCCATTTCGCTTTTGGGATATGATTTTTGAAAAAGACGTATGGTTCCAAGCGTTACTTACGGTTATTACAACACTAGGTTTTGGGGCTATTATCACATTTTTGGTTCTTTTTGGGAAGCAAAGGGAAGTAGATCATATTTTTCTATTCTTCCTTATCAATGCAATTGTCTCAACTTTACTACGTCCGTTTACCGGAAAATGGTATGACAAAAAAGGACCTTGGTCTATTATCATTATGGCAGCTGTGTTAGGATTCTTTTCACTTGTTATCCTGTCATATATGACAAATGAATCTCAACTCATCGTTGCGGCGATTTTATTTGGCGCAGGTTATGGCACGGTTATGCCATGTTTACAAACATGGACTGTTCAAAGGGTATGTGAAGAAAAAAGAGGAGCAGCCAACGCTACCTTTTTTTCCAGTTTTGACTTTGGTGTTGGAGTTAGCGCGTTTGTATTAGGTATTTTAGCAGAATGGATCAGTTTAGAGATGATCTTCAGGATTGTTAGTCTAAGTTTTATTGTTGTTGCTGTGTTGGTCTATAAGGATTATATAAATGAAAAGATAATGCATAATAAATCGATTTAAAACAAATCCACCTCTATTTTAATAGAGGTGGATTTGTTTGCTGGTTCTTTTTTATTTGGCCGATTTTATAGTAATTTTCTTGCCAGTAGAAGCGCTTTGTTTCACGAATGGAAACTTCAAAGCTCCTATCAAATTTCCCAGGTGCGAAGTTTGAGTTATAATAGTAAAAAACATCCGTCTTCTATAGGATGGATGCTTCTTGATTGAATTACATATAAAGGATTGGTGAATAAGAATGGCAATAGTTGATGTAACGGTAATTCCTGTGGGGACACAAACTCCAAGTGTTAGCAGCTATGTAGCGGATATTCAAAGGGTATTAAAGCAATATGAAGATAAGGGAGAAATTCGTTTTCAATTGACACCCATGAATACAATCATTGAAGGCGACCTGCCTAAGTTGTTTGAAGTGATCCAAGCGATGCACGAATTACCTTTTGAAAAAGGTCTTGCTAGAGTTTGTACGAATATCCGAATCGATGACCGTCGTGATAAAGAACGCAGGATGGAAGACAAAGTAGAGCGAGTGAAGGGCATGCTTGAGGAATAACAGGCTTTGTAAATAACAGTGGGTAGATAATGCTGTTTTCGGAGATATATTGCTGTTTTTCGGAGATATATCCTGAATTTCGTCGATATATTGTAGTTTTTCGGAGATATAATGCTGTTCTTTCATAGTTATATCCCGAGTTTCGATAATGATTTTTAATTAATGTCAATGTATTAATAGCTTTAAAGCCTTGGTATTACTGATTTATCAGTTCCCAAGGCTTTTTTATTTTTTATTTCATACATTTCCATTTTTATCTTGCTGAGTAGATTAGGTAATGATAGATATAAACCGTTATCTGGATAATTTATAAACGTTCGCCATAAAGTTCTTTTTCTTCATTTGGATGAAAAAGAGTGAATCCTTTTGAACAAAACACAAACCTTCTATCTATCTCGAATCCAGCCTTATTCAAAACTTCAACTGTCCCCTGTGAACCAGTGCCAGCATACCCGCAACTACAACCAGAAAGGTGTAGCTCATTTCCTTTTTTGTCTATAAGGATGAGATCGCTATCGAGAAAAATATTATCTTTATGAATCTCTTTAGTAATTTTAGCAATTTTAAAACGATCAAAATGATCCTTGACTGCTTCGAATAATGCAATACTTTTATTGGTAATACCGCGGTCTTCACCGTAATCTTTTATGACGAAAACTTCCCGCTCATATGATTTCTTATATAGATGGTACTTTTGGTAAGTGACTTCATTAATTTTACAAATAAGCGGCCTAATATTATCCAGTTTTTGATTAAACATTGCACCCCTCCTAAATAGTTAGTTTATTAAGTTTATTAGGAGAAAAAGAGATTAGTACTAAGAACCTGATAAGAGGGAAATTTTTTTCATTTTTGATTCTCGTTTGTTTAATTAATAGGGTGAAACGTGATACCTATAAGGCATGAATGAAGCTGTCAGGAAGAAGTGAAAGTGTGAAGTCAAATTAAAAAAAGTACCAAAATAGGTGCTTCCTAGTTATATATCTTCTTAAAATAATGGACAAACATAATATTCATGACAATTTCGACTATAGCATGAATACTTACATCGATAATATTAGTTTCCTCAAGTGAATGATAAGGAGCAAATAAGACAATGTAAATTGAGCCAATGATAGTTAAAGTATGGTCCATAAGCTGTTACGTAAAAACAGTGGAATCAGTAAGCCAAAAAAGGGCAAGAAGAAATCTAATTCTTTCCTCACTCTCTTTTTATAAATACCGACTAAAAGATAGATTGAAAATCATTTTGATAATAAAAAATAAAATTAGATCAATAACATCATATCCAGTCATAGATGAAGGGGTATAAACTCCTGGCAGTGAAAACACTGTAAGAGCAACTAGTACCCACTAAGTTATCCGATATCTTTTATTTTGTTTGCCAGTTATTATTCCTGCCTGTAACGCCTTGACAAGTTTGTTAATATTCCATCTGGAGAACCCATTCAGTTCGTAAAGGATTTTAGATTGGTGGAATGAAAGACTTTCATATCGACCTTTTGATGTGGAGTCGTCACAAAATTACAGCAAAAGAAATATGTTTTTTAGAAGCTTGGTATGCCCGAGGCTAACAGAAAGCAGTCCTTATTAAATAGTAAAGACAAGATGCAGAAGAATATGACAACCCCCCTTTGACATAACATTTAGAAAAAGATAAGGGTGTGACCATTCTGAGTATGAAGAAAAACGACCAAATCGTTATTTATATAATAAAAGGTTCAACAATTAAAAGGTTTTTAATCCTAGATCTAATTATTGGATCAGGAATTTTTTATGTGGTCAAATTCATTTCTTCAAGCATTTTAATAGCGAGTGCGAGCAGTTTTGTTGGAACGGAAGGAATTAAAAAGGCACCGAAAGTACTAAAAAGTGCAATTGGATTAATATCCTAAGGGCATCTGGATCAATGGGATCGGCCAAACTGGATTTAAACAGGATGGTGTGTAGGATGAAATGGGCAGTAATGAACGTATACATCTATAATGATTCATATTAATTAGGAGGGAATCATGACAAAACCTCAAAAAGTGAGACCCTATTTAACTACGCGTAGTTTGCTGCCGGAAAATCAGGAGACACCCATTCAATTCATCAATAATGATAGTGTGGAAAACCAATTATTTTTTAGAAGGAACCATTTTACTTATCCGACACTTTCTTATTCAAACTATTGGCTTCCTATAAATGGGTTGGTATCAGCTCCATTACTGCTGTCCATGCAAGACATTCTTCGATTTCCATCCAAAACTGTTGAGGTTGTCCTTGAATGCTCAGGAGACAAGCGTAATCTCTTCGAACCTAAAACATTTGGAGAACAATGGGAAAAGGGGGCCATTAGTCAAGGGAAGTGGAAGGTGTACCATTACGGACGTTACTTGAAATATCTGGAATAGGAGAAGGGGCGAAAGAAGTTGTCGTGGAGGGGTATGATTATGGCCTTAGGACCGATCTGGATGAGGTTTACACCTACACGAGGAGTTTGCCTATCGAGAAGGCGCTGCATCAGGATACAATCATTGCATATGAGTATAATAACCAGCCAATTCCCTTTAAACATGGTTATCCATTGAGATTAATCGTTCCGCAGTGGTATGCAATGGCATCTGTTAAGTGGATAAAGCAGATAAGTGTTATTAATACTACTTTTACTGGACCTTTTCAAACCATAGATTATATGTATTATCCAAATAAAGACAATGATCAAAATGCATTTCCGGTCACTGCAATAAATATCAATTCGACTATCCAAAAACCGCTCGATATGGAAAAAATTAATATGGGTGTGCATTTAATCAAAGGGATTGCTTGGACAGGAAAAGGAGTTATTACCAAGGTGGAAATTAGTATGGATGATGGCTATACATGGAGTAGCGCCGATATATTACCTGGTAAGAATGTTGGTTATGGATGGGTTAGTTGGTCATTCGAATGGAATATATCAGAAAAAGGTGAGTACACGATTAAATCCAGAGCAACAGATTCATTTGGTCAAATTCAACCTAATTTACCTTTTTGGAATAAGAAAGGTTATGGATATAATGCCATTGATAAAATTAAGGTTAAGGTAGAATGACTTAAATTTTATTTCAGGAAATGAAAACGGCTGAAAAAACTTTTGGATTTAGCCAAATAACGGTTTTGTGATATAGAGAAAAAAAGAACTGAATAAGGAGATGACACCCTATTTAGATGATAAGTTGAGATGAGTGGCTGGAGGCAACATTCAAATTGTACAAACGGATATTCTAATTCACTTGAACAGTCTAATACTAAAGACAACGCAATCTTCTCAAGTAACTATGACCAATTAATTGACTGGCTTCCTAAATATAATAATGGATTTCTACTCCTAAGTTTCTGAAAGGTAACTTTTTTATTTCACAGTTTGTGTCAACTCAACTATATGTTATAGAACTAACGGGTGCGTGGGACTTGATCCCGTGAACTAAACTGTCCGCCCCTTACTTGTAGAAACATGTTTGAGGCTGGTTGGGACGCAAATCTCGAATAACAAGCGGAGCTATGACACTACATGGAGGACTAGGGGTACTGGTTAGTAAGTAGAGGAGGAAAAAACAATGAATCCAGTTGTTGGTCTGGATGTGGCAAAAGGAGAGAACCAAGTTCAGGCATTTTTAAATCAATCTAAACCGTATGGGAAGAGCTTTTCAATGAAGCATATCAAAGAGGMGTTAGATCATTTTTTAGAATTTCTAAAAGAAATTGAAGAGGTGACAGGGCAAATGCCTATGGTCATTTTAGAATCTACAGGGCATTACCATTCTCCTGTTATTCAATACCTGGAGGAACAAGGGKTTCCATATATCTTACTAAATCCGATTAWTTCTTATCAGGCAAAGAAGTCCAGCTTACGGAAGGTGAAAACGGACGCTATCGATGCGTACCAGTTGTGTGTGCTGTATTACAAAGAGGATTTAGAACCTCATAAAATTAGAGGAATTCAGCTATTAGACCTTCGGAATTTGTCCAGACAACGGGAAATCGTAACGAATATGTATGTGGAAGCTAAACTTCAGTTTCACACGATTTTAGATCAAGTGTTTCCTGAATACCGAAAGGTTTTTTGGGATCTATATTCAAGGGTTTCTTTATTGAAATTAAAGGAATATCCCACTTCAGAGGCGGTATTAGCAGCCGGGGAAAGTAAACTAGCACAGAGTGTTATAGAGTTCTGTCCTAGCAGATCGGGTCAATGGGCATGGGAAAAAGCAAAAAAAATAATGGACTCCGCGTCTCGAAATCCATTTCAAATAAACGTGTATCAAAGTCACGTAATCAATATTAGTATGTATATTGAGTTGCTTTTTCATTACCAGGGACACCTCTCTGAGTTGGAAGATCGTATAGTGGCCCTGGCAAATGAACTGGAAGAATATAAGATCATCCAATCGATTCCCGGTATCGGAGAAAAAATCGCAGCCACGATTATCTCTGAAATTGGTGAAATCGATCGGTTTAATCACCCGAAAAAACTAGTTGCCTTCGCTGGAGTAGATCCAAGTGTTCACTCATCGGGTAAGTTTACGGCAACCATTAATCGTATTACTAAAAGAGGTTCGAGCAGACTACGTCATTCTCTGTATCTTGCCGTACTATGTGGCATAAGAAGTTCAAGGAACAAAAAGCTTAAAGCCTTCCATGATAAGAAAAAATCAGAAGGAAAACCGGCCAAAGTGTCAATCGTTGCCTGTATGAATAAGTTGCTTCATTGGATTTACGCTTTATTAAAGAGAAAAGAAGCATTCCTAGATTTAGCCTGATTAACGATTTTGTGAAACAGAGAAAAA
>NZ_JBFTMS010000038.1:0-40604 GCF_056397085.1 Peribacillus sp. 05N428
GCCAAGATTTTATTCCACGCTTCCTCCAGCCCTTACCTCACGATAAGTACCTTGCGCTTCCTTAGTGGTTGGTCGATGTGTACCCCCACAGTGGACTTTCACCACCTAGATAGATGCCATGCCTGGCACACAAGAAAAAGCTGCCTTAAGACAGCTCTGATCTTCAGCAAACGCACCTGTTAGTGGATTAACTATTTATTTTCCAAAGAAAAAGAAATACAGAGCTAATAAATATATACAAATGTAAACCCAAGAACCCATTATCAAGAAAAAATTAAAACATCCTTTATTTTTTCTATTTAGTATTACATTTAAAATAGACACTATTACCACTAAAATATATAAAGGTGCTACCGCTAATTCTGAGATAAGTTCTGGAAAGGGCATTTCCATTAACTTATATTCCTAGGAGATACTTTGCTGTAAATCGGACTATCCGTGAAAAAACCTCTTGATTCTTTGTTTATCTGAAATTCTCCTTGAATTCCAGAAATATAGGCTTTCGTAAGTTCGTGGCCGCATTCGCTACAAATTTCCATTATTTATCATCCCTTATCCTTTCCTACCCGTATTACTCTCTTTTATACGATTCCTAAATTAATAAAGTTTCAATCCTTCTTCAGCAAACCTGCCCGGATAGTTCAATTAGAAAAGGAACTGCTGATCAGCTCCTAATAAGGCAGTAAGCACCCATTAGTTGAAGAAGGTTAAGTAAATTCTTTTAAGAAAACAGTTTATAAAAAACATATCCAACTATTAAAACAACAATTAATATTCCCGTCCCTTTCCAACCTAAACTGCCAACTAAGTCTGCTAGATTACCATTTCCATTAAATCCATCTTTTAATGTGCCTATTGGATTTTTTTTAAGTTCTTCTTGTCTTAACCTTTCTCTTTTTTCCTCAGGCGTTTCATGGTGATTGTTCAAACTAAGCACCCCCTACGAAAACCTCTATTTGAAGTTTTAGTTATTTACTGTATCTTGTAGTATTATGGCCCGTACCCTTTGTTGCGTTTGTGATCGTGCTAGTCAATTCAGTTAGCTTCACTTCTTTTCTGAAAAAAAGGGCAGCGGTGGAGCTTTTAATAAATTATACAAAAATACCTATAAAATCTTTTCATGATAAAAAGCTACCCATTAAGAGTGGGTAGCTAGTATTACATATTATTTGAAAACAATTTGTAGTTTTCCAGATACTCTTCCAGAAGAGTATCCATCTTTCACATCTACATAAAATTTACCAACTCTCATATCTGTGAATAATGTCTTTCCACCAGCTAAGCTATGATAGCCTGTGCACTTTCCAGTACTGGCATTGCAGAGACGGGACCATATGTTACTATAATTAGTCAACAACTTACTTCCGGAAGAAGTCTTTAAATAGATTGGGGAAACCAGTTCTACCTGTAAGTCACTACCTCTGTTAGGATTTCCAATTTCACCATCCCATTTTCCATCTTCTGTTTGAAAAGAATACTGAGGAACACTTGCTTGTGCAGAAGAATTACCTAATACCATTCCACCTACCAGAACTAACACAAACATACTTAAGATTGAAAATAAGTTTTTTATGTTATTTCCTCCTCCCATTTTATCCCTTTTATGATATCAGAATAAACTGATTATTAAAATGATTAAAAATGACTATACCTTCTTAGCTTCAACATCTTTTGGTTGCGTCATCTTCATCGTTTTACATTTCCAGTCACTACGTTTTGAACGATCCTGCATCTATTTTCTTTTGGAGCGCATGCCTTTAAGTTTTGTAATGTCATCTTGCTTAAGCAACTGGTTATACATTTCACTGTTAACATCATATATCGCAACTTTCCCTTGATTATTATAATGAATTCCCCAACCATAATTTTTCACTAAAGGAGAAGCCCTGAAACAAGCCTTGGATTTTGAAAAGAACTGTTCTCGAAGTTCAGCTGCATTTTCCGCTTCCAATTGATTTTTGATTAAATATGTTTTGAATTGGACGTCTTCTTGTGTAAATTTATAGGGGTTATTGTTAATTAAATCATGCTCGATATAAGCAATAGTGAGTTTACCGTTTTTGATGACAGGTACCTTTGCTGAAGAAACTTTTGAATCCTCTGAAATGGTAATAAGTGTGTTCTTATAACTCATATAACAACCTCCTTAGTCTACACACTATACAATACCATTATTTCCCTCCGCTATCCTGCCCCTTTAGCTCTATAAAAAAAGCGTCGCTTCGTTATGTCTCATAGCAATACAGATGATGAAAGGCTTTCGTTCATTAAAGGGAGTTGAAGAAGGGTCACCATAACAATCATTATAGGAATTAATCCACCAAAAAAGGCTACTTAACGTAACCTTTTTTAGTACAATCATTTTCTATTTACCTTTGACTTTAAGGGCCTTAATTACTTCTTCTGTTGCCTCAGCAATAAGCTCGTCGTTATAATCAGCCTCTTTTTCATCACGACTTGAAAGTACAGCAAGAACAATAGGATCTCCTTTTGATGGCCAAATGATCGCAATGTCATTTCGCGTACCATATGATCCTGCTCCAGTCTTATCAGCCACTACCCAACCTTTCGGCACTCCAGCACGAATTAACGCATCTCCAGTAGTATTTCTCTTCATCCAATCTATTAAAAGTTCACGTTTCTCAGTTGGAAGTGCATCTCCCAATGTAAAAGCCTGAAGACTAGTAGCAAGTGCTATTGGTGTACTCGTATCATGCGTTTCACCAGGATTAACTACATTTAAATCTGGCTCAATTCGCTCAGGGTTGGTAACATTATCTCCAATTCCCTCCAGTACTTTTTTAAATCCAGCCGGTCCCCCCAGTTGTTCAAGGATAAGGTTTCCAGCAGTATTGTCACTGTATCGAAGCGAAGCATCAGAAAGCTCCTTAAGAGTCATCCCCGTATCAACATGCTTTTCGGTTATCGGATTATAATTAACCAGATCCTCACTTGTATAGGTAATTCTTTGATTAAGGTCTTCTATCGATTTCTGTTGTAAAAGTGCTCCTACAGCCAGAGCCTTATGAGTAGATGTAAACGCAAATCGTTCGTTCTCATGAAATTCCACGGTTTCTTTCGTTCCTGTATCAATGGCATAGACCCCAAGCTTTGCATCATATTCCTTCTCAAGTTGTTCAAATTTCTTGATTGCGGCTTCTTTTGCCGTAATATTTTCCGATGTTTGGTTAGTTCCCCCGGTTTGTTCTGTTTCCGCTTGTTGTACAACCTGTTTTTCCTCATCTGAGCAGCCTGCAACCATAAGCACCAAGCCTATTGGTGCCAGTATTTGATAAAACCATCTTTTGTTCATAACTTAAACCTCCTAATTATTTGATTAGACTCTTATGTACGTATTGTAAAAACAACCTCATGCAAGGAGTTTTAACAGATTACGTTTGTAGTCTGATTACATCTGTAGTATAGTATTACATATGTAATCAAACAAAGTCAATTCTTTATTTTTTTACCATCAAGCCACTATAAATTTGCTATATACCTGTTTTTTAAATTTAAAAGTCAAGAGAGGTGGTATTGAAGGACATGTTTTTAACCTACTTTATAATAGGTCTATTGGTGTCTTCATTTTCCGTTACTGTTATCCTCCTTATACGAAAATGGTTTGGAAGACAATTAACAGCAAAATGGCACTATCATTTGTGGATGTTTCTTTTTATCGCTTTAGCACTTCCATTCATACCTACTGATTTATATAATTTTAGTTCTCTCTTTAGCAGCGGGGATATAAATCAGATTAATGCACCCAGCTCTAATATGGAAAAAACCGGGACTGATATGATGCAGGGCCTACACCTCATACAAGACTTTTCTGTATCGGTCAATCGGCCGGACCTGTCCTTACTTAATAGGGGAGTGATGGGTTTATGGATGTCAGGGATGCTTTTATTTACCTTTACTATGGTTCGTGGATGGCTCACAATCAGAAGGATAAAGAATTATTCTTCTCCGTTTTCCAATCAAGAAGTTCTCGTGCTTTTCGAAGAATGCAAGAAAAGACTACAGATAAAAAAACCAATAGAGATTGTTATTTCGAATAGAGTCCAATCTCCAATGATATTCGGGCTTTTTCAAACATATATCGTCTTACCTTCTCAGCATGAAAACTGGCTTAGCTTGAAAAATTACGAGTATATCTTTCTTCATGAACTGAATCACTATAAAAACAAGGATTTGCTGACAAATTACGTGATATTGTTCTATCAAATCATATATTGGTTTAATCCCCTTGTTTGGCTTGCTTTTAGAGAAATGAGATTGGATCGGGAAATCGCATGTGATACATCTGTTTTACAGTTACTGGATGATCATTCCATTAGTGATTATGGAAATACTATCATTAATTTTTTGGATCTTTCAAAACGATCAAGTAATCTACAGTTGGTGACACAATTAAACGGTTCGAAGCTTCAAATCAAAAAACGAATTGAACAAATTTCTGCCTATAAGCATTCCGCAAAAAAATCAATAAGAAAAAGCGTCTTCATTTATGTGTTGGCCAGTATCATTTTGACAATCCAATTACCTTTCGTTTCCGCATTTGCGACGGAAAACGACCGATACTATTTTAAAAATGACGGAGTAGTTCATGAGGATTTACATCAATTCTTTAAAGGGTATGAAGGAAGCTTTGTTTTATATGATCATAACGCACAGCAATATCGCATTTATAATGAAGAGAAAAGCACTTTGCGGATATCACCTGATTCCACATACAAAATCTATAGTGCCTTATTTGCTCTAGAATCAAATGTGATATCACCCGAAGAATCCAAACTTTCATGGGATGGGACGGAGCAACCCTATGAAGCTTGGAATATGGATCAGGATGTCTCATCTGCTTTACAAAAATCTGTAAACTGGTATTTCCAAGAATTAGATCGTAGAACAGGATTTGAAACCATTCAATCCAATCTACAAGAGATAAACTATGGAAATTCCGATGTATCTGGGGAATTAAGTGAATTCTGGAACGAATCCTCATTAAAAATTTCTCCAGTCGAACAAGTCCAACTGCTGCAAGCCTTTTATAACAATCAATTTGGATATAAGGAAAGGCATATCCAAGCCGTGAAGGAGGCACTACTCTTAGAAAAGAATGAAGAAGCTCGCCTATCAGGAAAAACAGGCACAGGAGCAGTGAATGGAAAAAACATCAATGGTTGGTTTATCGGGTATGTAGAGACGAAGAACAACACTTATTTCTTTGCTACCAATATACAAAATGAAGATGATTCTTCTGGAAGCAAAGCGGGAGAAATCACTTTATCAATTTTAAAAGAGTTAGGAATCTATAATGAAAATGAAGGGGAGAAATATGGAAAAAAACATTCCTAGTATATCAGAATCAGAATGGGAAATCATGAACGTACTTTGGGATAAAGCCCCTCAAACAGCGAATGACATCATACTTTCCTTACAGGAAAGTACCGATTGGAAACCGAAAACCATACGGACCCTTCTCGATCGATTGGTTCAAAAAGATGTAGTAGGTGTCAATAAAGATCAAAGAGTTTACACCTTTTACCCGCTCTATTCACAGGAAGAGTGCCAGCGTGCAGAGACCGAATCATTTATCAACCGTATCTATGGAGGGGCCATGAAATCCATGCTTGTCCAATTCATTCACGAAGATACCCTATCTGATGATGATATCAATGAACTACGCACTATTTTAAATAAAAAACCCAAAAAGTAACCCTATTAAAAAAGTCGATTTGGAAATTAAACACCTATAAGAATAAAGAAAGCCTTCAATCCTTGTTATGTAAGGAAGGAGGCTTTCTTTTATTTGAGTTATTTTTGACTTTTCTCTATTTTTCAAATGGAATTCGGGGATCTTCGTCTTTATATCGAGAATAAGTCGTGCCTGCGCTTTCCATTTCTGAGCATTGTTCATTACTGCAAGCAAACAGATAAGTTTGTATGTCAGTACGGACACTTACTTCAAAATAGTAGGGGAACTTTCCACCTTTATTTTTATCCATGTTTGCATCAAGCAATAATATTCTCTTTTTCTGCTAACTTTTTATACTCTTTACTCTCAACTGTTTTCAGCACCATTTCACTTAAAATAACCTGTTCACTTTCCGACGGTTCATACGCTTGTTCAAAAATAAACCATCTACCAAATAAAAACAAATTAAACCCTATACTGATTATCAAAATTGTGTATAAAATCTTATTCTTCATATATTCACATTCCTGTACCTTTGTCTATCTCGATAGTCCCCGCCTCCTGTAATTCATTTAAACGACTTAAACTCTCTTCTTTATTAAAAGAACTATGCCAACGATAATCATATTGATCCAATATGCGGTAATGGTTACTAATCAAATTTTGTTGCAATCGAAAATCCTCTCTATACTCGATTTCTTTCCACCATATCTTACCACCCATTGTTTTTTCTTTAGGCGTACCACCATTTTTGCTAGCAATTAACTGAACAAAATCTACTGGATTGTCACCTATTGATGATATCAACAATTCGCTATGATTAAACAAAGCACAAAATGCAACAACGGTGGTCCAATTGGCTTCTGTTCTTCTTTTTTCAATTTGAACTAGTGTTTTTTTTGAAATTCCTAGAATTTCAGACATCTTATCTTGAGAAAAACCTTGTTCTGTTCGGACAAGTTTCATTTTTTCTGATATTAAATTGATGAACTCTTCTTTTTCCATATATACTAAATACTCCTTTTTAGTGTAATTTTACACTAAAAGTATTATTTTTCAATAAAAAATACCCTTTTTGAATAAAAAGCAACTTTAAAACACAAAGAAAAAGGCTGCCTCAGCAACCCCCTAATGGTTTTAAATAAAATAAAAACAGTTTTGTTAGAAAACATTAAACCCTCTCAAGTGGTGCATGAGGTAAGGGCGGTAATTGAATTCTAACTTGGTCTCCGGGGTGAACCTCACCACTTTCCAAAACTATGCTCATGATTCCTGCTTTACGTATCAAGTTCCCATGCTGATCCCGGTCTAAAACAGCGTTCATTAGTCCAGATTTAAATTGATCAATTTGGGCACAGGGATTTCGCAAGCCTGTTACTTTAATAACTGCTGTTTCCCCAATATACAGTATCGAATCCTTCGGTAATTCAAGCAGATCGATACCTTTTGTCGTAATATTTTCACCCATTTGTCCAGCTGCAACATTAAACCTTTCCTTCAATTCATCTAATAATTCTGAGTGAATTAGGTGAACTTGCCTTAAGTTAGGTTGATTGGGGTTAGCCGCTACACGTGAACGATGCTTAACGGTTTTACCTAAATGGGCATCTCCTTCAACGCCCAAACCTTTCAACAGTTTTATGCTATTGCAATTTTCCTTACTGAATGTGTGTTTATCACTTTTACTTACAGCGATAACTATTCCACTGGCCGAACCCATTTTTTCGTCATTCATTTTCATTCAACTCCCCCTAATACTTATATTTGATATATTTATGCCACTATCCTGCCCCTCTCAATAAACTGCCTTAAAGTTCAGCTAAAGCACCCCGTTAGTTCTATAAGCTCTTAAAGTCCACCATCTAAACCGTCAATTTTCACTCCTCTACTCCAATCTCGATCGATTTTCAATTCATTATTTGTAGTGGATATGGTTAGTTCTCCTTCTTTCTCATAAATCTTAGATTCGTTCTCGTCATAAACTTTAAATTTCGTTGTATATAAGTAATCTATTGTTCCATCATCGTTTTTGCTTTGTTCTTCAAGTTTCACATCTTGTACTTCAATACTTTTATTAATTTGATTGGATACCAATTCTGGTATTTGAAATTTACGGTTAGCGATTTCTGCATCATATTGTTCTTCTGATAAATATTCTTTAATATTTTCTGCGATTTCATCAAAAGTTGGGGGATTGGATGGATCTTTAATGGTATATAGTTCTGTACTATAATCTTTAAATAATTTTTCTGCCTCTTCTACATTGACCACATTTTGTTCTTTAACAGGTTTCCCCTCTTTTTCCTCACCCTTTTCATTGACCGCAGCCTTGTTACAAGCAACTAAACCAAGAAACAATACCAACAAAAACAATAAATAAAGAATTTTCCTTAAGATAGCCGCCACCTCATTTCCTTCAAATGTACATACACTCTACATATTCTATACAAATTGTGAATTACCCTTGTTGAACTAATCTGCCACTATAGTCTATAAGGAGTACAGTCAGGAATATGCGGATTTACAACGCTAAGCAAATTTTCAAGCCGATTACCCAGATACAACACGATAGCTTAAAGAAAAACGGAAATAGTAGCTGACGGCTACCACAATAAATTTCCTATTTGAATTGTTTTCTTTAAGAAATATCTCCTGTGTAATTCTCCTCGCTGCTCTACAAGATAAATAATTCATTTCATATTTTGTGAATACTACATCTAAAAAGGTGAATGTCGAAATACTATCGTTATATTTAAGGATTTGTTTCAATTATAGAAACTTTTATTCATTTTTTGATTTTTATTTCTCAACATTTTATTATGAACAACGTAAGAAAGAGAGGTGAATCCATTGAAGCAATACGAAGTAGCTACACTGAAAAAAGGACTTCTAATTTTAGATGCTTTACAGGAAAAAGCTATGACACTTAGCGACGTAATACAAACATTCTCATTTAATAAATCAACGGCTTTTCGTTTGTTATATACCCTTGAAATAATGGGCTATGTCAAAAAAATTGATAATTCCTATAGTCTTACTAATAAAATGGGATCTTTATCCACTTCCTATAACTCAAAAGCGAATTGGTTATCGGTTCCGCCATTACATGAATTGAGTAGAGAAGTTGGAGAAACGGCCTATGTTGGAATCCTTTATGGAACGGATGTAGTCACAGCACAAGTTGTTGACGGCCATCATTCTATGAGGGCACACTCAGAGGTTGGTGACCGGGCTCCTGTCCACTTAAGCGCTCTAGGAAAAGTCATATTAGCCTTTTTAGACAAAACCAAGCTCGAAAGAATCCTTAAAGAATTAACATTAGTGCAAAATACAAAAAATACATTTGCAGACTTACATTTATTAAAAGAACACCTAAAGGTCATTCGTAAGCAAGGATACGCAGTAGATGACGAAGAGACAGAAATAGGTTTACGCTGTATTGCTGCTCCTGTCATCTTTGAGGGAAATATGATTTCAGCAGTTGCGATAGCTGGTCCAGCCCTTCGGTTGAATAAAAAATTAGATAAAGCTTTAAGTAAAAAACTTATTCAATGTAGTTTGCGTATATCGAAAATGCTTTGATGGAAAAACATCATTATTATAGAGGTGGTAAATATGAAAGGAATGTCAACAAAAGTATATATCGCCTTACTTTCTTTGGCTATTAGTGCATTTGCTATCGGAACAACCGAGTTTGTAATTGTAGGCTTACTTCAAACTGTCGCTGATGATCTATCTATTTCTGTGACAAAAGCTGGTACTTTAATTTCTGGTTATGCAGTAGCTATAGCTGTTGGAACTCCGATTGTAACAGCTATTACAGGGCGCATTCCTAAAAAAGGCTTTTTACTCATCTTAATGGTGATTTTCATATTGGGTAACGCAATGTCAGTCATTGCCGAAACATATGAAATATTAATGATCTCACGGGTTATTACTGCTATCGCTCATGGTGTGTTTTTTGCTATTGCAGCTACAGTCGCTGCCGATATCGTACCAGAAAACAAAAAAGGAACAGCTATTTCAATTATGTTTACAGGATTAACAGTCGCAACCATAGCAGGTGTTCCAATGGGGACTTATATTGGACAACACTTTGGTTGGCGCGCTACATTCGGTGCGGTAACTGTACTCGGCATTATTGGACTAATTGTAAATGTATTTGCCGTTGATAAAGTGAACAGACAAACAAATCCCCCTACTCTAAAAGATGTAGGGCAACTTGTGAAAAATCAACGTATAATACTCGCATTATTAATGACTGCCCTAGGATTTGGTGGAACCTTTGCATTGTTTACCTATCTCGCCCCTATTCTCCAAGAAATTAGTGGCTATTCATCAGGATCTATTTCATTGTTACTTTTAGTTTATGGGGTTGCCGTGGCAATTGGAAACATAGTAGGTGGAAAATTGGCAAACCAGCATCCTGTTAAATCGTTACGTTTTGTATTTTTATTCCAAGGTATTGTACTTATATTACAAATGGTACTACTACCTAGTAAAGGATTAAGTATCATATCTATTATTTTGTTAGGTTTATTTGCATTTATGATGTCTTCAGGTGTTCAAGCATACATTGTAACGCTTGCTGAAAAATTAGTACCTTCTGCAAAAGATATTGCCTCTGCATTAAATATATCAGCTTTCAATGTAGGGATTGCTGCAGGATCTACCTTAGGTGGTGTAGCAGTAGACCATTTAACATATTTAGATACGGCATGGATTGGTGCCATTATGGTGGCATTCGCATTTCTTCTATCCGTACTGAATTATAAATTAGATAAAAAACAAAATTTATTTTAAGGGAGAGTTTATTTATGAACTTACAACAACTTGATAACGTAGAAAACGACTTACAATTTGATACATTTACAAATGAAGATTCTCTAAATCTGGGCATGACATTAATTGATTATGCAAAAGAAAATAATAAAGCAGTAGCTATTCATATTGAACGTAATCGAGTACCTTTATTCACCCACCTAATGGATGGTACATCCGAAGAAAATGTATTCTGGCTATATCGAAAAAAACGCATAGTGGATCATTACAACAGAAGCTCCCATTATATTAGAGCAAGATTCGAAGAGCAAGGTACGACTCATGATGAAAGCTCCCTTCTTCAATCATCAGACTATCAAGCTGTAGGCGGCTCTTTCCCTATTCGTATTAAAGGGGTAGGCGTAATTGGAACTGTAACAGTAGCAGGGCTTACACCTCAACTTGATCATGATTATGCTGTCGAGGGAGTAAAACGTTTCTTAAAAAAATAAGGAGTTAATGAGCGAATGGTTATCGAACATGCGATGTTAACCATCAAAGAAGAGTTAGTGGAAGAATTTGTACAGACAATTAACAAAGCATTCCCCATTTTAAGCAGTTCTGAGGGGCACTTATCTCACAAACTGCTTCGAAATAAGGAGAAGCCAACTCATTTTATACTCGTTGTTCATTGGAATGGTTTAGAAGATCATCTGGATGGTTTCGTGGGGAGTGCTAACTTCAGGAAATGGGACTCAATGCTTAGACGCTTCTTTGATAGTCACCCAAAAGTCTTGCACTATATAGAACATGATTAATAATAAGAGCCTGGCTAGTTATAGCCAGGCTCTTACTTTATCTAATAGGGGTAACGTCGGGATTTGACGATTTTAAAACGTTAAGAACTATATCAATGTCTCTTAGTGCGTTATAGATAAAACTCTATTATGTGTAATCTCGATAACAAAGGCCCCTCTATAACAATAAACTGCCTTAATGTCAGTTCCGGCCTTTAGCTAAAGGACCCCGTTAGTTCTATAAGGGGGATTTATAACGTTAAGGAAAATTCCAATATTAAAAAGCCCAATTTCTCAGCATTAAAATTGAGAAATTGGGCTTTTTTCGTTCCTCTTACTTACTTACTTACTTTTAAAAGAAACTGATCGATACGTTCTTTTTGCCGTAAGTGGTGCCGGAAATGCATTTCGATTAGCTGAAAATATTCCTTTGCATTTAAATATCCCATTCTCCGGTGCTGAACTTTCTGGCTGGCCGGAATGTCAGAGAGCTTTCTCTCTATCTTTTGCATTTTCTCAACGATTTGAAGCAGTCCTTCCTTTACTTCTTCTTTGCCTGTAGGATTTGGCGGTGTGAAATCCGGTGTATCCGGACCTTTTAACCTGATTGGGGGAAACGTCCCTTCTTTGAAAATCGATTCGCCTATTTCTGTTTTTTCACCGCCATCGGAAGTAGCGCCATTAACACATTGTTCAATGGCTTTCAAATGAAGATGAAGGGTGCTCTTTATTAAATGATTGTACATTTGTCCTAATGACCATTCATCCTCAGAAGGCTTTCTCGTAAACTCATCCAGCGAATATTTACTTAACTCTTCAATATAGTATGCAGACAACTGTTCGAATCGCTTCAATACCTCTTTTGTATCCAATAGATCTCCCGCTTTCTTTATAATTATTCTTTCTCTCTAATGTTGAGTAGTACGTCCAAATGCTAAACTAAACATCTTCTTACATTAACTTCGACTCACTTACAAATAATCCCTTCTCTCCTATTCAAGAAAGTAGTGATTTCGGTTTATCATGTTTATAAACGGTTTAACTTTTCTGATTGGATTTTGTCAGGGAAGGATATATTCTACTATTCCTGTTCTGATTCTTAATATGTTTTCAAGATTTTCAGTTGTACTCCATAGTAACAAAGGGATAATTTTTAAAAAAAGAAAACCTTCATATAAGTACTATCGTCTATATATCTAGGGAAGGAAGTGTGAACTGTTTTGGAGGAGTTTGTGTTGAAATGGTCTCAAAAGAAAGATGACGAATCCTTACTTGATGAAATGATGTCCCTTTATGGCCAGGATATTCTGCAATTGGTCTATTCCTATGTAAAAGATGCAGTTGTTGCAGAGGACCTGACACAGGAGATTTTCATCAAATGCTATAAGGCTCTGCCCACGTATAACCAACAATCAAATATAAGGACGTGGCTTTGGAGAATTGCTATTAACCATTGTAAGGATTATAGGAAAAGCTGGTACTTCCGAAAAGTTTCGACTGCGGAAAAGGAGCAAGATTGGACTTCTACCGATAATGTGGAAGAAGAGGTCATTCAGCAGGATGAAGACAGGCAGCTTGCTGTTGCAGTTATGGAGCTGCCCATCCAGTATCGTGAGCTTATTTATCTCCATTATTTTCAGGAAATGAAGCTCAAGGAAATTTCTGAAATTACCGGAGTCAAACTGGGAACGGTGAAGACCAGGATGCGCCAGGCGAAAAGAAGGTTAAAAACCTATTGGGAGGAATCCACCGATGGAAGATAAATTAGCGCGTTTGAAATCGGCTATGAAAAAGCATACATTTCGTGATTTAAAATTCACGGAAAACCATAGACACTCCATCCATACTGCCATCGAAAAGCAGGATGTGAGTAGTGAAGACATTTTGAATGGTATTTTCAGATCATTAGATGAGGAGAAAAGTGGCTATCAGATTAACGAATCTCTTTACCAGAAAGGCATCCGGAAATTTGAAAATAACGAAGGCTCCTTATATGCTGTCTTGCATGAGCTTGAGAAGGAAGGCTGGATCCAGTCTTTTTGGGAAACGGAAGAAAGAAAGCTCTATTCCTTGGATGAACGTGCGAAAAAGTGGCTAAAGAAAAAGGAATCTAAAAGTGGTTCCGCCTCTGCTCGTTGGCGGATAGCGCTTGAAGGAGGAGGAACCGATTGAGAAGCAATCATTTTTTAGATGAGGTTTCGTCATATATCCGATCAAAAGAAGCAAAAAAATATATAGAAGCTGAATTAAAGGCCCATTTGCATCAAGCTAAAACTGAACTTGTCAAAAAAGGATATACAGAAGATGAAGCAGAGGAACTGGCTGTCCGAAAAATGGGAAGTCCCGCTGACATTGGACAGAAGATGGACAAGCTGCACAGGCCGAAGGTTGATTGGAAGCTAATGAGCATGTTTCTATTCATGTCAGCTGCGGGTCTGTTTTTGTTTTGGTTCTTATTTAAGAATGGTAATTCCTTTTCCGTGCTGAAGCAGGTATATTCTGTCACAGGAAGTGTCATTTTGGCCTGTGTCCTTCTTTTTTTCGATTATCGGAAACTTCAGAGATGGGGCTGGGCTTTCTTTACGATAGGATGTCTGATTCTTGTTCAGTTCCATTATTCCAATGTTTTAGTGAACGGCAGTCCTCGTATTAATATTATGGGTTTATTTTCGGTCGATTCTAATGTGGTTCTGCCGCTTTTACTGCTTGCCTGGGCCGGAATGCTGCAATCAAAAAAGATGAATGTTTATTTGGCTGCCATTTTATACATTTGTTCAGCCTTTTTGTTTATGGTTACAGTCAACTTGCAGGCGGTGGCGCTTTATTCATTGATGGTCGCTGTCATGGTCTGGAAGAGCGGACTAAATAAAAGGAAAATCCTTATCACTGCAGCGGTCCTGCTTACTACATGTGTTTCACTTCTGCTTATATCCTTGAAAAATATAAGGGCCTATCAATTTGAGAGACTTTTTGCCTTCGTTACGCCTGAAAAATTCAGTGAGACATCGGGGTATATATATTTGAAACTAGAAAGGCTAATTGAGGATGCCGGATGGTTTGGCCATTTTGGTTCCCTTGGAGCATTTGATTTTTCTAATGAAATGATGACGGATTTCATCTTTGTAACCATTACCTATACGCTTGGCTGGACCGGGGCATTGCTCATTGGTCTGCTGTTTTTATGGATGATCTGGCGAATTTCCCTTATATTCCAAACGGTGAAAGACCCATTTGGGAAAATGCTTGTTTCTGGCAGTTTCGCCATATTCACTGCACAGGTAACTGTCAGTATCGGAATGTCTCTCGGCTTATTACCAATAATAAGCGTATCCCTGCCATTTATGAGTTATGGTGCATTATCAGCGATGATCAACGCCTTCTTGTTTGGTCTGGTTTTAAGTGTGTATCACAAAAAAGATATGATACGGATGAAGAAAATATGAGAATATGGTTCTGTAGCTCGTACTCTCTTTTCTGAAGAAACCAGGAAAGGGCAAAGGCATGAAGTTTTCAAAGATGCGATGAATCATGAGGATAATTATCAGGTGAAAAATCCCCTTAGAGTTGAATATATAGGTGCTGATTAATGATCATAAGTCCATTTATAAAAATATAGAACTAATTAAGATCCATGTGTAATTTTAGAATCAAGACTGATCAAAATCCTCTCCTGAACCACATATTAACGTAAATAAAAAGAATCCATTTTGAAAAAAGTTTGATCGAAATGGATTCTTTTCTTGTGTAAAGCACCCGTTAATTAAACAATAACCCACCCTTACATCCACTCTTTTCCATGTTTCCGAATGAAATTAATATCGTTTTGATAATGTTCAAGATGCCCTTCCTCTATCATCTTTTGAAAAGCAATGTCCCCTTCACTGGCTTTTCTTGTAATTGTTTTACATAACCCTTCTAATCGCAGCAATACCATTTCCAAATAGTTTGCTTCTATTCCCTCACCGTAAGATTCAAGAAACAATCTGACTCTTTGTTTTATACGGGTGCCATGCTGTAATGAATGGTAATAAACTTTCTCACCTGCTTCAGAAAGATGAAATCTGCTTAAGGGAACGCAAGTATACAGTGTGTAAGCTATGTCCCAAAGTCTTGGACCAGGTCCAGCAACATCAAAATCAATAATACCCATTGGTTTTTTATGATTAAAAATAATGTTGTACATGGCAAAATCATTATGGCACAGCACCTCAGGTTGTTGTGGGGTGTTATCTATCGGTTGCCAGCTGTCATCAAATGAAAAATCACTGACAGAATCATGATAAAGACGGAGCATTTTCGCTATTTCCATTAAGACATCATCTGACCACATGTATTCCTTTAAAGGATAATTACCAGCTTCTCCTTCAATAAATGATAATATTTCTCTTCTTTTTTCATCAATACCTAAAAACTTTGGTGCATAACTGAAACCTTTATTCTCCAAATGCTTTAATAGCTTATGAATCTTGGGACTATCAGGCTTTAATTCCCGTCGCACAGTATCTCCTGAACGATAAACTTCAGAAACATTCCCTCCTGTTAGCATTTCTTCATTATCAAGGTTTGACATCTATGGATCCCTCCCTAATATGACTTTCTATAACACGTAAAACAATTCCTGTTTGTAACTGCCTTATAGACAGTTACGATTCACAAAACATTACTTAGAAATATTCATAGACGGATCCGATAAAGGCCGGGAATTTAGTAAATTTGTACAAGCATGTTTTGTTTTATCTCATATATATAGTAGAAAAAGGAGTGATATTTATGAATTTAAGTAATGATTTTTTATGCCGTCATAATCCATTCTGCGGTCATAATTCATCCAGCCATGATAAATCATCCTGCCATGATAAATCATCCTGCTGTGATAAGTCATCCTGCTGTGATAAATCATCCTGCCATGATAAATCATCCTGCTGTGATAAGTCATCCTGCTGTGATAAGTCATCCTGCTGTGATAAAGCAAAGGACAAAGGGCATAAACAAAAAAGATTTTCGCCAATCGGACAAGCATGTCAGACCCGACAACAAATAAGTGAGTTTTTAAGAAATTCTACCATAGGTTCAATCATTGGATTCACTACAACCGCTGAACCATTTAAACCTATATTTGTAGAGTTACGCAGTTTTGATGCTGTTACCGGACAAGTGATAGTTACTGACAGAGCAATGGGTAATTTCACTATTAGCCTTTCATCTATTTGTTCCGTTAAAACGATTTGTCCCGCTACAACGCAACCGATGTTTAATGCTTAAGACTTTATAGAGGATTGGGAAAAAATTAAAAACTCCCCTATGGGAGACGGGGGTCAGGAAGTTCTGAATGACTCCTTCATATTCTTCTCCATTCCAAGCAGGATAAAAAAAGGCAATTAATTTATTAATTGTCTTTTTGCTGTTTTGTTAGTGTCATAAACGCACGCCCCCTACTTAGCCTGCTCCAGGAAATAAATAAGAAACATGATATGCAAAAAGAGAACATCAGGGGGATTGTAAATCTCCTTGATGTAAAGCTTGTCTCGGATGGTATGACTACACTTTTAATTCTCTAATTACGTCTCTTGCTTTTTTAGCAAAATCTAGTGGTGATTCAAGGGATTTTTAGAATATTAGATATATAGTCTGCAGATGCTTGAAATGCAAGGCAGAGCTTTTTATATCTTTAATTAGCGTCGCAAAAGTAAACGTTCCAAACGTATTAATTTAAACGTGATTTTTAGGCTCAATTGAGACTAATACTAAAGTAAAACATCCAGATAATTTATAAAATAATTTTCAGCAAAAAAAAGCACCCTGTAAATGATGCTAATATTTTACAAATCAACTCCGGAATTTTTCATTTTTTATAAAGAAGAACTCCTGTCGCTTTATTTCCCCAAACCGCAACTCAGTTTACTCCTATTCCACAACGCCCGATTCTAAAATTTCAACTTTAGCATTCACATTTATCGGGATAGAAGTATAAATTTCATCCCATTTTTTCTTATCCCAGCTTCTAGTCCTCGTTCGTACTTGTTCGCCAATCCCTAGGGGATCAACATGTAGTTTTTGAAAATTCCTCACTAAATTTTCCGAGCGTTCCTTCACATCTTTGGACATTTTATCTTCTATAATTTTAATCATTTTAGGAGTTACTTCATCACCGGTATATTCTCGCAATATTGCCTTTATCTCGAGATCGATCGTTATAGGAGTATCTGTCATCGGCTTTGAAATCTTATAAGACCTTTTTGTTTTTATATTGTTGACGGAAGCAAATTCTCTCCCTTCAATTTTTGTAGAGAACCCTTCCTTGCTTGTTGTATTTTCATATAACATTTTGAAAATAACATTTTCTCGGCTCTTAGTCTGATACACGTATTCCCCTTTACTATTAAACATGGCATTTCCTTTAATATAAACTTTCCCATCCAATGCTTTTACGATAGGTAAGAATGGGTCCATTCCTTCAGAGTAATGAGCATACAAAAAAAGATGGAGGTTAGTTCTAGGCAACATACCCATTTTTATATTTTGTTCAATTGTATTAGATAAATAAATTCCTTTATCTATGTTGCCAAACTGCGGGCTTAACACACCCTTTGAACTCCCTTCTACAATGCCGAGTTTTAAAGTAGTTCCAATTGAAGGGTCTCTGATTAATGTATCAATTAGATAGAATATCCCTTGTTTCGCAAGCCTTTTTTCGTATAAAACCACCTCTAATTTCCCACTAAATATGGGTCTTTCAGATTGCTGATTCATCTCATCTCGCACGTCTTTACTAAGTGATGATTTCGAACTAAAGGTAATATTTTTAATGGTTTTATCAGGATAATAAAGAGGTGTTACAGCGATAGCTTCGAAATGAGTCTTATCGACATAATCATATCCGATGGCTGTTGCCAAATTTATTTCATCGAGAACTTTGCTTTCCACCCCCATGCAGCCTGAGAGAACACTAATTAAAAGAAGTATCAGGGCCAATTTCGCGAATAAAATTTTCATTTTTTATCTTCCTTTTTATTTGATATGACAGTAGATAAACAAACCAGAAATAAGACATAAGGAATTTCCAAAATCAATCCTAAATTTGAAATGTAATCCACAAATTGATTAATCATTCCCCTGCCTTTAATTAGATTTGTCATCACAACCAATAAAATTAATAGTAGAGCATAAATTGTTTTCTGCTTCATTTTAAAGTATTGTGAAATCCCCCTTGCCGAAACCCACATATAGAGACATACACTAGGTACTAAAACTAAGACCCATGTAGCGATTCCTATGTACTCAAACCGTTCAACAAAAGGCATTTGTACAATTCCCCAAAAAGACAAAGTTGCCCAAATATATCTACTGATTTGGCCTTCACTGTAATACCCTATTGTCAGGATCGTTAGGCATAAATAAAGGAAAACAGAAGTAAGATTTCCTAGTTGCGCCCACTTTTGTGAACTTTTACGATGCTTAACTAATGGATAATACATCATTAAAGTGGAAACGCCTAAATAGCTATATGACATTTGCTTAGATGCAAGGGCCATTTCTTTAAGAGAATGATCCCATATGGGCAATAGGTTGCGAAAATGTGTAAATTCCAGCGGGAAATAAAAAGTTAGAATTAAATAAGAAGGGATACTGATCCCTAAAAAACAAATACCGGCGACCACTCTAAACCCACCTAAAACCACATAATAAATTAATAAAGCAAATATGGAGGTCACCAACCATGTGTTAATTTGGGGGAATACCCAGGATTGAACGATTTCAAGATAGGATCTTAAAACAGAAATCCCCACCATCAGCCAATACAGTATCCAAATGATATTTAGTAAACCGCCAAGCCACTTTCCAAAAAGTCGTTTCTGTATGCCTATTAAGTCCATATCGTGCCGATTTAATAGGTTGTACATACCCCAAATACCCAATGAAAAGACTACACCACTTATAATGACCGCCATCCAAGCATCATGGCCAGCAGATTTAATGATTATCCTTTGAAATCCCAGGACCCCTACACCTACCTGAATTTTAACGATTAAAAAGAAGACTAGAAAAGGCGAGATTTGATCACTTTTATCGTTCATGTAAGAAACCTCCACTCTCACTTAGTCTTTAGTATCTTCCTTGGGTTCTAACCGAACGGTGTCTTCCGTCTGAACCTCAATTGGACGTTTAGCCTGAAGAAAAAATGGTAAACGAATCAAGGCATCCCGCATATCATAAATCCTTGGCGGATATAATGGTTCAAGAAATGGCCTCCCTAAGGAAGTTACCCTCAGTAAATGCACAAGCAAAAAACAAAAACTGATAGCTATACCCAATAATCCTAAAAAGTAAGCCATGAGTAGGAGAGGAAATCGAATTAAGCGAATGGTATTACCCATTTGATAAACAGGTGTAGTAAAAGAACCAAGAGCCGACAATGCAACAAGAATTAACAATACATTACTCGTCAGCCCTGCTTCAACAGATGCCGTCCCAATAACAATACCACCTACGATACCTATTGTTTGACCTACTTTAGTCGGCAGTCTAGCTCCTGCCTCCCTGAGAAGTTCGATGGCTAATTCCAAGATTAATGCTTCTAAAATCGGTGGAAATGGAATTCCGCTACGAGAAATCACAAGCGTACTGACTAAATCCTTTGGGATCAACTCATAATGATAGGTGAGAATTGCGACATATATGGGGGTCATTAAGATGGAAAACAATACAGCAAAAAAACGAATAAGCCTAAAGAATGAGGCAATTGTCCAGTTGAGAAAATAATCTTCGAATGCCGCAAAGTACTCAAAGAATGTAGAGGGCCCAAGTAAGCCATGTGGAGCTCCATCCACCAAGATCACTACTTTGCCTTCTCCAAGTACTGCAGCCAATCGATCAGGTCGTTCCGTATCGATAAATTGAGGAAAAGGAGAATTTTTATTATCTTCAATCATTTGGGAAATATAGGAGCTATCAATTATTTGGTTAACCCTTAAATCAGATATGCGCTGTATGACGGTTTCTACATTCTCGCTATTTGCAATTCCTTCTATATGAATCACAGCTACTCTTGTTTTGGATAACTTCCCAACAATAATTTCTTCAACAGCAAGTTCTGCAATTGGAAGCCGTTTTCGGATTAAATATATATTCGTATCAAGTGATTCGACCAGTGCCTCTTTCGGACCGACAACACTGAACTCTACCTCTGGCAGTGTAACTTGCCTCGAAGTGTTATTTGCTGCTTTAACTAAAACTGCTTGATCAGATTGATTATTTAATGTAATGGCTATATAACCCATTAACAGCTGACTTTGTAGTTCAGCAGGATTTTTTGTAAAAACAAGCCCCTCTATTGGCAAGTTGTGTACAAGCTCTTCCAGAGTTGAAGAATTTGTATGTAAAAAAGGAAGGAGGTCCCTATGCATTATATCTTTATCAATTAATGTATCGAAAAAAGATACACAGTATATTTCATTTTCAAAATCGAGTGTAAAGCTTGTGAAGTCCTTGGACTTTTGCAGATGTTTGAGTACATCAGTGAAGTCTGTAGATTTATGAATTTCTTGCTTTTTAAAGAATGAATATCTTTTCAATAGACTTCACTCCTTTGATTGTAAGATATGGATATTATTTACGAATTGAAGGTTTTTATACGCACGAATACTTAGTTGAAATTACCGATTAAAATTAGTGGCCAACTGTAATTTGAGTTTTAATCGAATAAATAAAAAAGAATCATAAAAGGGGAGTTGTATTTTCTACTACTCCCTCGTTTAGAACCCTCGTCCATTAAATATTTATTCAACTTATAACGAATAAAGATGAATCCACCCCAATACTCTAGCCATTTCCATAGATTTCTAGCATTCTTAAAAAACTTCATAATTAGGCTTGCAACAGAATGGATTCCCTGTTATATTACAATCAATTAAATATTTTCTTACTTCGGAATCTTTTGAAGTGAGGATAGAGGAGCAAAGACCATTAGTACACATTTTGAGGAGAATGAGATCCTATGACTATTGTGGAAAGGGGAATTTGCCGAAGCGGAAAGAATCTCATGTTCTTGAAGCTGGTTCTGCTATTGAATAAATACAGGACTGTCATATAGGAAACTATATGGAGGGCTATCTTATGCGCGGAAACATTTTCTTGGTAAATATTGTTTCTAATGCAGCAGCGAATCCTCGTTGTTGCTTTTTTGCGTTTACTCCTGAATGGCCCTAACCACCTCTGAATATTTTTAAAAAATTATACAAAAGGGTGTGAAGTTATGAATTTTGGCCAAGTTTTAACCGCAATGGTTACCCCGTTCAATCATAATGAAGAGGTTGATTTTAATGCTACGAGAACTTTAGTAAACTATTTAATTGCTAATGGTTCTGATGGATTAGTAATAGCCGGTACAACTGGAGAGTCCCCTACATTAACTCAAGAAGAGAAAGTGGATTTATTCAAATTTGTTGTAGAAGTTGTTGATGGAAGAGTTCCAGTCATAGCTGGAACCGGCTCAAATAACACGAGAGCTTCCATCAGCTTGACAAGGCAAGCGGAGGCAGCAGGAGTCGACGGAATCATGCTCGTTACCCCATACTATAACAAGCCGTCTCAAGAAGGATTATTTCAGCACTTTAGCGCTATTGCCCATTCCACTTCATTACCGGTAATGCTTTATAACATTCCAGGTCGAAGTGTTGTAAACATGTCAGTGGAGACGATTGTCAGCCTCTCAAAAATCACCAATATCGTGGCAGTAAAAGAAGCAAGTGGTGACTTGGATGCCATGGCACAAATCATAAGCAAAACAACTAGTGATTTTACTTTATACAGCGGCGATGATGGGTTAACATTACCGGTTTTAGCCATCGGTGGAGCAGGCATCGTTTCGGTTTCTTCACACATAATTGGCAATGAAATGCAAGAAATGATCAATAGCTTTAAAAATTGTGATGTCCATGGTGCTGCCGCTGCACATCGTACACTTCTTCCAATCATGAAAGCATTATTTGCTGCACCAAGCCCGGCACCAGTAAAATCAGCATTAAATATGCGGGGATTAAATGTTGGAGGTGTCCGCTTACCATTGGTCCCTTTAAACGATGAAGAAAAAAGAACACTGCAAACAGCTCTGCAGCCTAGTAACGCAGAAGCCATTTTGTTAAATAAATAAAACGAATGATTCTGGAGAAATTTTAAAAAGCAGTGCATACTCGAAAGTAATGCACTGTTTTTTTATCCATGTACGACTCAGGTGGAAGAATTTACACTATATTTAAAGAATCAATAAGGAGAGAGCCAATGGGGGGTACACACAAACCAAACATTCTTGTATTTAGTCCTATTCAGACAGAGGTCGATGCTTATGCTGATCGTATCCGCAATAGTGGGTTCATATCGGTGAAGACAGCGAAAACTTTGGAGGAAGCAGAAAAATATTTACCAGGCACTGAAGTTATCTTGGGGTGGAATTTTCCTACACAATTACTATGTAAACCAATAGCCGCATCTGTTCGCTGGTTTCAATCAATGGGAGCAGGGGTCAATGATTTGATAGCAGACAATTCGATACCTCAAAACATTACAATAACTCGAATTATTGACCAATTTGGTGCTTACATCTCTGAATATGTATTTTTGTTTCTCTTGGACATAGTGAAAGACGGTCCTCGGATGAAACAATCGCAATTGGAGCGAAGGTGGGATCCTTTCATTTCTGAAACCCTAAAAGGGAAAACAATCGGGATCGCTGGACTTGGATCGATTGGCGCTGAACTTGTTCGTAAAGCCCGAGCATTTGATATGAATGTACATGGGTTAAGCTTTAGTGGAAAACAAGCAACACTCGTGGATCTCCACTTTACTCCAGATCAATGGGGTGAATTTGTAAAAGACCTGGATTATTTGGTCCTGACGCTTCCTTTAACGGATTCCACTTATCATATCATTAACCAGGACCTACTTTTAGCGATGAAACCCAACGCTTACCTTATCAACGTTGGCCGCGGCGCATTGATAGATGAAGGGGCTTTACTATCTGTCATGCGGGAAGGACATCTTCAGGGAGCAGTCCTTGATGTATTTGAGACAGAACCGTTGCCAAAAGAACATGCCTTCTGGTCCATGCCCAATGTGTTTGTCACTTCCCACCTGTCAGGGCCCAGTACGATTAACGAAGTGAGCAACTTTTTCATAGAAAATTTAAGGCGATTTTCAAGTGAACAACCATTAAGTGGAATGGTAGATCGGAATCGAGGGTATTAAACCCTTAAATAATTTTTGAAACAGCCGCATTTTTCATCGAAGGAATGCGGCTTACATTTATTTAGCTCTATATTCCTCTTACAAATCAAAAATCCCCTCACAATAGATACTTTTTTCGATGGAGATAACGCAATTGTACCATCCATTTATTATCTCCTTATGTATAGTTCCATAAGAAAAAGCTGCCTTAATGACAGCTCCGATCAGTAAACGATTCTATAAATTGTATATACGAACTAGATGCGAGTAATGCAAACTGGACATGCTTTGAATGCCGTCAGCGCGGATCACGCTTTTCTGTTCGAATCCAGAACATCCAAATAGTGCTGATTGTACATAATGCCTAGGATATTCCCAAAGGGATCAACCACGGATGCAGTAATGAACCCCTGACCGCGAACTGTGGGTGCCTCGTGTTCTTTCGCTCCCATAGACAGCAGCTTCTCGAAAGTTGCTGTCACATCGTCGACGTGCCAGTACACGACGGCACCCCCGGCCGCTCCGGTCGACGAACCACCGGGCGCGTAGCGGCTATCGATTAGGCCCAGCTCGTGCTGGTAGTCCCCGAGGCGAAACTCGGCATATCCCGGGCGTTCGAAGTATGGGTCGGTACCCAGCAGCTCTGCGTACCACTTCTTTGCCGCCACTAGATCGTCGGCCCAAAAACTGACGGTGGTGAGTCCTCTTAATGTGTTTGTTTCGCTCATAATCGATTTCCTCCTCAATGTTGAGTAAGTAACTATACTTCAATATTTAGGGTCACCGGGTGATTTCCTAGTTGCAGTTCCGATAGCTAGTGTAAACGTCTATGCTGACAACAGTATGTCAGTGTAGGTGAATATTTCATCAAAAGTGGTTTGAACATTTATTCCTTTGATTAACTTCGATTTACCTACGAATAAACCCTTCTCTTTTTCAAGAAAATGTCCCAAACAAGCCCTTGCTCCAATAAGCAAAGGCTGTTTTTACGCGTTTCTTCTATATATACATCAAATTTGCCAAAGGTGCCCCCATTCGTATACGTGTACTTTTACGAACGAATAATTTGTTCTTTGGATATCTGCTTTGAAGCATCAGGAATCTTTCGTATTTTATAATTAATCATATCTGAAGAGTAAACCATGATACTCACCATTCCTCCTTGGATCGTAGCCCGGATCAGGATCGGTTGATTGTACTTGTTTTTAAAACTAAAATCAGGCCCATACCAGCTTACTGTTGCATCGCGGCCGGATGGAACATACGGAACGCTCCTTGTATGGGAATAGCGTTGAATCGTTTGCAACCCTGCATTGTCGATAGCATTAAACAATGTTGATGAAACCTGGCAAATCCCTCCGCCAATCCCTTCAGAAAACTCTCCTTTAACGATAACCCGAGCGAGCAAATATCCTTTTTCTACTGACCTCTTGCCAACAGCTTGGTTAAAAGAAAAGACCTCTCCTGGAAACACGACATAATTATTAATGGCTTCTGCAGCAAGTGAGATATTATTTGAACGATTTTTATTGTTCACATTAAAATAGGTTCTATATTCACCTATCTTTTTTTCACGAATTTCCGCAAGTATTTCGCTGTCAACCTTTGGATGAATAGCAAGCAAAGGTACTTCTAGTTTGTATGATCTACTACTGTACAAAAAGGAATGAAATTGCTCTTTAAAGGCTCGATGGTATAGCTTGTAACCTACCCGCCCAGGTAGAATATTACCTTGCTTGTCCATTGTGGCATTTACAGGTTTTTGGTAAACTTGCCGGTCTATTTTTTCGACAAATTGATTGTATTTATCCACGTCTACCATAGGAACATCCAGGTAGGGCATTGTAATATCAGCATGGTCGACACTGGCAATCGTTTGTCCTTGGTGGGTTACCAATAAGCTTTCAGAAATATTCACTGGTTGAACGAATAGCAAAAGTCCGGCAATCCATGTTAATCTCATTTAATGCACCTCCTGGGTTGGTTTCCTTGAACATTCACAATTTTCACTTCAAGTCTTCATAAATTGCATCTTGATCAATAAACCAACGATCAGGCAAACTCTCCTTGCGGATCATAAAATGCATAACCTTTATTTCTTTGCCTTCTTTCTTCTTATAAATAGCTACTTGAACGGGTACATCCACGAGAAATAGACCATTTAGCTGTTCAGGCGGTTGTCTTAAAGGGTCAACCACTCCAAAGTATGTAATATCTTTAACAAGTTTAGTGACATCGTTGGCTTGACTCGGATTAGATAAGGTCATTGCTAATAATTCCTGATTTCCTTGATTAATGGCAATGGTAAAAATACGTATAAGTTCGTAAGGATTTACCGTTTGTATATAATCATCAAGCTTACCAGCCGCTTTCAATACCATTAATTTATGAGAAAGATCTTCGTTTTTCAACCGATGCGTAATACTTCCAGAGAAATGAACGCAAAAATGACCTGAAAAACCATTTGGAAGAGCACCAGCACCATGTGGCATTCCGTGCATGGATGCAGCAATCATTTGATTATTGATTAATACAATAATGGCTCTTCTATTCCAACTCCATTTATTATTATAAATTTTCTTCATGATTTGAGTATCTTCTTTGGTTAATGGCTGTACATCGGCATGATGGCTGCCTGCTCTTCGTTGTACCTTAAATGATAAACCAGTTTCAATATCGATTATGGTGAAATTTGTTTTATCAGGAATAATGTTGTTTACAATCTCCCAAGGTAACATCTCAATTTTAAAGCTTATGGGTCCTTCTTCATCTTCCCATTCCATTGCATAGACCGAGTGATCGACCATTAAGACAAATATAAAAATAGCGATAATTACTTGATATAATTTATTGTTTTTCATTTGGCCTCTCCTGCATTTTTTCTTATTATTTCAGGACATAATAAATTGAATACCTTTGAAAATTTGGAAATTCTTCAAATTAAACTCCTCCCTGTTAATTTATGTTCCAAACACTATGTATGGGGGGATCAGTATAAAGGCTAAAAAGGCTCAGTCATGCTAGTGTTGATGGCCCAATATGTACTTTTGATATCCCTAATCCGGTAATTTAGAAACTACACAAGATGCCATGCGGCCTGCTCCAGGGAAAAATAAAAGACATGATATACAAAAAAGAAAACATCAGTGGGATTGATAATCTCACTGATGTAAGGCTTGCTTGCCTCGTATAGTCTGACTACACTTTTAATACTCTAAATGCATCTCTAACTTTTTTAGCAAAATCTAGAGGTGGTTCAATCGATTCAAAGTGCATATACATTGCCCGAGGTTCTTCAAATAACCAGTGATTATGAATAGAAGTAACTAAAAGGTCCCTTTTTCTAAGTTCAGTTAATAACGGGTTAACTTCTTCTTGTAAAAGAACTGTTTCCCCTAAATTTAATGCATTCCCCCTACTATCAACATTTTCAAACGTAAAAAATTGCGGATTGACTAGTGGAGATTGCGTTCTGCGATCAAGTATTGTGAATTTAATATTACGAAACTTTTGCACCAAGCATACTCCTTCTGGAGTAATCATTCCGTCTCCGCCTAAAATTCTTGCATATTCCTGACATAATCTTCTTCGTTTTTCCGAACTCATGAAAAATCCCCTTTCAAAAAAAAATTTTCCACATGCTAAAATTCACGATTATTATATTCATCTGTTGACGAGGATATTAGTTTAAAATCCTCAACTTCTAATAATCTAGGTTATATGAACATGAAAACCCCTTCAGATTTTGTTCTGAAGGGATTTTTGTAGAGTATTATGATACATGGACTACAGATGCTTACATTGATAAATTGATATGGGAACAATGAAAAGCTCTCACCTTCAACAAGAAATAAAAGAAGGCAAGGGCTTTTTAACTTTTATTGAATTAAAACCATTGATCATTCTTAAGTGGGAATGGATATGACCAGAAGAGTTGTTTTAAAAAGGAAATAGTCCCTCGATAGATTTTACCATTTGCTGAAGTAGAAAATATCATTGCAGGGGCTGTTTATCATCAAGAAATTGAAGTGGAAGGAGCAGAGATGACGGATTTCAGGAGTTTACACGTATACTTATTTCTATTTCAGGTGTTTCTAGCATTGTTATGTTAATTAGTAAGTGAAAACATAAAAAGGGCGCTTCCTCTGATAAGGAAGCGCTTCCATCTTATATAAAGCTATTGGACTTTCATTATAGCATGTTTTTCCTTCAAATAAAAGTAATTAATGTTTAATTTTAGTAATTATATTTTACATTAGAAAGAGACCTGGATAAGTCACTGGAAAACTACTAATTTAATTCAGTATCACCAAAAGACCGTCCAGCTTTTTGTAAATCGGACGGTCTTGCGGATAATAGAATGTACTTTTACTTTCCTTCGTAAGGGAAAATGTTTATTTAGCTGCACCAGCTTTATTTATCACTTCCTTCGCTACCTGCAATGCGGATTCATAATCTGCGTGATCCGTGACTTCCGGTACATATTCCACATACTCAATGGTTCCTTCTTGATTGATTACAAATACTGCCCTGCATTCCAATCGTTGTTCTTTCATATACGTTCCATATGCAGTACCAAATGACAAATCAAAATGGTCGGAGAGAATGGTTATAGCTTCGACATTACTTTCATTACACCATCTTGCTTGAGCAAAGGGAAGGTCTGCGCTGATAGCCAACACCGCTACATCATCACCCATTTTGCTTGCTTCTTCATTTAAGACCCTTGTTTGTAAATCACATACACCAGTATCAAGTGAAGGAACAGTCGTGATGATGCATGTCTTATTTTTATAGTCTGTTAAATGTGCTTTACGGCGGTCATTTGTTAATAGTGCGAAGTCAGGTGCCTTATCCCCTACTCTTAGTTCGGGACCAATCAAGGTCACTGGATTACCGCCTAAAGTCACTGCACCAGTACGTTCATGTGCCAAATTGAACCCTCCAACTCTCTTACTGATTTACTAGCTTCCTCGATAGGTGCTATATCCTCCCGGAGCAACAAGCAGAGGAACATGATAATGTTCTTCATTACTTCTTATTCCAAAACGAAGTGGGACCTTATTTAAAAATGGCCTTATATTGGGATCATTCGCTCCATCATTGAAATATTCCCCAACATAAAAGACAAGCTCATACTCACCTGGTTTGAGATCATCCCCTTGAAGAAGCGGATCATCCACTCGCCCATCTTTGTTTGTACAGACCTCTTTTATGAAAGAATGGTCTCCCTGTTCTGCTATGGCCCAAAGTTCTATCTTCATCCCTTTTGCCGGCAGACCTTTAGACAGGTCCAAAACATGTGTGGTCAGCTTACTGTCCATTATCGGGAAGCCCCTACTGTTGAATCAGCTGCCTTTTTTTGTTTAACGTCTTCTTGTGTAACGACAAAGCCTTGGAAGCCAAACGGAGGACGTGGTTCCTGATAAACACTTCCTTCTGAATTCGGAATGGTTTCCACAACGGTTTCCCAGGTACGGTTATTGGTTTTAAATTGAACATTAGCCAGCTGAGGGAAACGTTCCAGAATCCTAATACCAATATGATAAATGAGCTGCTGAATCGAACGGTTATTCAGTTCATGGAACACTGTGTTTGCAATATCACAAATTTGTTCTGCTGCTACATATTTTTCTGGATCCGCTCCAGTGCCATCCTCCCAGCGGCTATATTCCCAATCGAAATCCAAGTAGATAAATAGTGGACGATCCTGAGCTTCTGGCAGTGTGGTGTATTCATCTTGAATAAATCCATAAAAAGAGCTTCCTTTAACCTTGATTAAATGGACATCAACTATTCCACTTGAATGCTTAACGATTTTGCTTCCGGTAGGTGTCCTTTTGACTTCGATTGTAGTGGTAGCCCTTTCATTTCTGGAACATCGATAGACAACATCACTATTTTCATGTCCTTCCCCTTTTGGAACGAGTACATGATCGAAGGGAACTTCAGTTGCTGTCAGTTCCACTGCATCTATGTGGCTATACTTATCAAGGAAAACTTCACATATGAACTTTAAAAATCCTTCAGCCGTATTTCCTTGATAATTAGCCGCCTGGCGATGAATGATATTTTTCATGGAATCCGTTGCAACCACCAAGCTATTATCTCCTTCCGTAAAAGAAGATAAAAAAGCTTCTCCTTTCAGAGAAATCTGACAATTAAATCCAAAAATAGTATTATCTCTTTCTGTGAAACTTGATTCCGGTATTTTCCTCAAACCTGTAAGAGGCTGCACAAAAGTCCTATATACAAATACATCCCCTTTACCGTAAAACATCGTTCTGTTTTCATTTTGAGCTGTCATATTATTCCTCCTCCTAGTTTATAAAATCAGATAACCTGTGGCTGGCAATTAAGTGGATTTGCTTGATCGCTTCCTTCAGTTCATTTGCCTGATCCAAACCAATCCTTCTTTTCATCTCTGCCTTTATCACCGTTTTATCGCTGCCACGGACAGCAAATATGAACGGAAATCCAAACTTTTCTTTATACTGATTATTTAACGCATGAAATTCTTCATATTCATCCGGAGAAAGCGAATTCAAACCGGCTGCGGATTGTTCTTTAACTGATGCTTCAGCCATATCAATCCGGGCTGCTAGGTCCGGGTGAGACTTGATTAATTGGAGCTGTTCCGATAATGAGGCATTCTCCACAACAACTTCCATTTTCTGCTTTAGGTCCTCTAAGGAAATGAATGGCTTGTACTCCCATGAACGCTCTGCTATCCATGGAGAATGTTCATATACCCAACCTAACTTTTCGATGAATTCCACCTTGTTCAACTCATTAATGCTATTAAGGTCAGATATCAATACGGGCCCTCCCTTCTTCCAATTATTTTTATAATTCAAAACATTCTTAACTTAATTGAATTATATACATGCGTTCATTTATAGGTCATTAGCTGAAAAAGCTAATATTTTTCCAACCCCTTTGTGCTTACCGCACTCACCGTTTAAAGAACAGGCCATCCTAATAGCTTAGCTTCTGTTGCCAATATTCAAAAAATTAGTTAAATTAGAGAAAAAAGGCACAGCGAAGGGGACCTATCATGCATTTAACGATGACTGATGCATTAAAATTACCACAGATCAAACAATGCCAAGTGGCAGCTGGCATGCAGGGACTTAATAGAGAAATAGAATCCATCAATAGCTTTGATGCTCCTGATGTGCTTTCCTGGTTGAAGCCAAATGAATTGATTCTAACAACCGGATACTTATTTCAAGATAATCCGCAACAATTAGACCAATTCGTAATCGAATTGGCAAAAATGAATTGTTCAGGATTGTTCATCAAACTGGAAGAAATTCCGCAAACCACCATCAGCATTGCCAATATGGCCAATTTGCCCATTCTCAAAATTCCCCCTGAGTTTTCGCTATCAGATATCATGTCTCCCCTGCTTCGTGAAATTGTAAAGAGACAGAATGAACAAAAAGAGAAAAGCTATGACATGGAAGATATTTCCGGAGTTGGTGCTGGAAATTTAAGTTACGGGATTTTAGAAATGACGGAGGACAAATCCAGCTCCCAACAAATTACTGGGGGATTCATATGTACGGTTTTACCTTTAACGCTACAATGGAATCAAAGGAATGATTCCATTACTTATAAACAGCTTATCAAGACAATTGAAACATTAACCGAGCAATATAAAATCGATAAGCTCATAAGGAATATCAAGGGCAGTCTAGTAATCATTTATCTGGATACCATCCCCTTAGGGAACACCCGCTTTTATTCACAAGTCACCCAGATAAGCCAACAAATCATCTCTACTTTATCTACACACCTGCCAATGGAACTTACACTGGGAGTCGGTAACTATCATACAGGTATTCATAACCTGGCCCATAGCTTACAGGAAGCTTTACAATCTATTGATTTGGGAAAACGATTGAACCCAGGAAAGGAAGTTTACGGCTACAAAGAATTAATAACATTTAAAATTTTGCAGTATGCTCCAAAAAATGTGCTCATGGATATTGTTACAGGTAATTTAGCACCGCTGAAGGACCATGACGATGAAACCCAGTCTGATCTGATCAAAACCTTGGAGGCCTATTTGCAATGCAATCTTCGACCTGCTGAAACGGCCAGAAAAATGGGGGTACACCGAAACACTATCCATTTTCGAATTAAAAGCATAAAAAAACGATTAGGAATGGACTTAAGCAATGATGATCTGTTCACTTTAAAACTTGCCCTATATGCCAAACGTCTGCTGGATAACCAATAAGAAAATGGCCCATACACATGAAAAACTGCCAGGGATCCTTCATTCCCTGGCAGTTTTTCATGTGCAGTAACACTTGATTCCCGATTCCTTCAAATCATGCTTCCTTTACTTAGTCATGTAATAATAACTTCGCAGCTTTTATACTAAACTGCAATTTAAAAGCAATATCCCTCGATTTTAAATCAACTCCCAATAATTCTTCAATTCTAGACAAACGGAACTTTACAGTATTTCGATGAACAAACAAAGCCCGTGCCGCATCTTCTATTCTCCCTCTTGAAAATAGATAGGTTTCCAGCGTTTTTAACAACTCACCCTCATTTTCCCTATCATATACAATAATCGGCTGAATCATGGATAGCACGTATTGAGTTATGGCATCCTTAGGGATTTGATTTATTAGATCTTCAACTTCAACGCTTGCGTAATCATTGATATTAGTCGGGTTAAGCCTCGAGCCAAGTTGAATGGCCTTTTTAGCTTCAATAAACCCTTCTTTCATATTGTAGAATTCCTTTTTCACCTTGCTTAACCCCATGGATAGTGAAGTGCCAGGATCATCTTTGGATATAAGACCTTCTAAAAGGATGGCAATTCGTTGAGCCTGCATAAGAAGGTGTTCATCAGTCACCATTCCTTTCCCTTGCAGAATAATCAATTGACCATCGAAATCGATATTCCAATACTTGAAATCTTCCCTTTCCGTTTGGTTTAATTTCTCCAACATTCTGCCAATTGGAAAGAATGAATCCCCTTCTTCTTTCGTTCCGTTTATTAAGAGCAGAATATAGGGCCTATCGGGATTAAAGCCAAATTCCTGTAATTGGGGGATAAAAGATGAACTCCTATTTTCCCCATTCAAAAGAGAATGAAAAACTTCAACACTTCCTTTTCCATTGTTATTCACTTTCTCCTTATTAACAAGTTCATATGTAAAGCTGAATAATAAGTCGGATAAAGGCATTTCATAAGGAATCTCCAGCAATGGGAAATTGTACTTGTTCGCTTCTTCCACCATTCCAGGAGGAATCGTAGAAAGAAACCGCTTAATCTTGATAGCTAATCCAGCACTTCCCCTTTTCGACAATTCCCTCACAAGATTGATTTGAGCATTCAGGTCATCCTTAAACACATAACCGGTTGTCAGCAGGAGTTCCCCTCGTTTAATCCATGATATATCCGGATGATCCATTATACTTACTGAATTAATTACCCGAGTTAACCCTTGACTTCCTCCAATAACTTCCACTTGGTTTAGGGCAGGAAGTTTCAAAGCTTTTTCGATCGTTAAATACATATTTCTCCCCCTATTCTTCTTAATTATATACAGAGTGAACTTGAATGAATATTCATATTTTTCCAAAAAATAGTCTTGATTTAGCATTATGGCGGTGATAATATAAAAATACACCGATTTTGTAAATAGCGTTTCTTAATAAGCAACAGAAAAACCATCCATAAGGAAGTATTTACAAAATCACAAGGAGGCGATTTCGTTACATTCATATAATTGGAAAGTCGTGACTAATTAAAAGGGGGCAAACATGGAAAAATTGAGCAAACTAAACACGTTATTGTTAGGTTTACAGCATGTTTGTGTAATGTATGGAGGAGCGGTAGCTGTTCCACTAATCGTCGGTCCTGCAATCGGCTTGACACAAGAACAGATCATATACCTGATCTCGTTTGATTTACTCGCCTGCGGGATAGTCACCTTGCTTCAAGTTATTGGCGGTAAAGGATTTGGTATAAGATTACCTGCTTTAATGGCTGTTTCTTTTATCGTGGTTGAGCCAGTAATAGCCATAGGATCGGTCCATAGTATAACCGGGGTTTTAGGCGCAGTTATGGTATCCGGAATAATTGTTGCCATTTTATCAGGAGTAATCGGTAAATTAATACCCTATTTCCCACCAATTGTTGCAGGGTCCGTCATATTAATCATAGGCGTGTCATTAATGCCAGTTGCCATGAAAAATGCAGCGGGCGGAGTCGGTTCCCCCACCTTTGGAGATCCTATGAATCTAATGCTAGCTTGTTTTACACTAGTAAGTTTCCTTTTATTGAATACACTTACTAAAGGTTTCTTGAAAGCGGTTTCAGTTCTTTTCGCCATGATTCTTGGCACTATATTGGCTGGTTTTCTAGGTATGGTCGATACCTCCGGCTTTATAGAGGCCAGCTGGTTTACAATGGTGACTCCTTTTTATTTTGGGGTACCTACCTTCGACCTTTCATCTATTATCACTATGACAATCATATCTTTAATCATAGCTGTGGAAAGTATAGGCGTCTTTTTGACACTCGGGGAAGTATGCGGGAAGGAAATAACCGAAAAAGATGTGGAAAAGGGCCTCCGTGCAGAAGGAATAGGGAGCTTCATAAGCGGTATCTTCAACTCTTTCAACCATTCTACCTTCTCCCAAAATGTTGGCTTGGTCTTGCTGACAAAGGTAACTCAGCGCTCGGTAGTAATCACGGCAGGTTGTATCCTAATCTTTCTAGCTTTTGTGCCTAAGGTTGCCGGTCTTACGACAATGATCCCTTTACCCGTTCTGGGCGGGGCCATGATACCAATGTTCGGCATGCTTCTCTCTGCAGCTTTGGGGATGATAGCCAAAGCGGATTTAAGCAAACCTTCCAATCAATTGACGATTGCACTTGGAATAGGAGTCGGTCTGGCAGTCAAGGGGGTCCCGGAAGCATTCGATAAATTCCCGGAAACAGTCCAATTAATATGTGGAAACGGAGTCGTGATGGGTACAATAACACTGGTTGTGTTAAATGCCATCCTGAATGGAAAAACAAATCCATCCATTACACACCATCATTCCATACCCGAAATTCAACCAAGCATGAGCCAGAATATTAATATCCACCCTTAGAAAGTAGCGGACAAGGCAATTCTCTAAGGGTGTCTAGTTGGCTAGGTTCTCCAACACTTTTAATTATAACCTTATTCAGGGAATTTTCAAACAAATAATACAAGCACCTTGCAACAGCCTATTTACTAGGTAAGCAAGGTGCTTTTTTTTACTCAATTATGGCTCTTCAACTTGTTTCATTTGAAAGGAGAGCGATATAACCCTCCAAAAATTTGGAGTCACTCCCGAAATTCCCGACCTTTTTTGAGTCTATATTCAAGGGGTCCCTTAAATTGTATTTTTTTACAAAGTCTGATTCCGTGGGGTGTCATTGACAAGTTTTTCGCATAATAAAATTGACACTTGGGGTGGTTCCGGAGAGCTTTAAGCTTAACTTCCTTAGCTTATTAGGGGGTAATGGAGGTAGGTCCTGCAGATGCATCATCGCCAATCATTTTGTTTTTCGTACCCTTTAGGAATGGTTCACATAAATGTGATCCGTAACCCCTTCAGCACCAGTGACAAGTATTTTAGTAAGCGCAATTCACATCCACTCTTGATTGGTTATTCAGTTATTTTTTCCAAACTTCAAGTATTTCAGATCCTACTCGATCCCATTCATATAAGCTAAGGGCAAGTTCTCTGCCTCGTTCGCCCATTTTTTTCATTAGTGACCTGTTTGATAGAATTTCAGTAATCTTCTCTGTAAAACATCCAGGATCTTCTGGATTCTCTACTACAAGCCCATTCTCTCTTATACGAATGACCTCTGGATTTCCGCCTCTTGCAGTTGTTACGATTGGAAGCCCTGAAGCCATCGCTTCATAATGGACGCGCGCAAGCGGTTCTTGCCATATTGATGTACACACGAATAAATCGGCAGCAGCGAACCAATTTTGTATTTCACTAGGTGCGACAAAACCTGTTGAAACAACTGGGATAGGCAGCTTTTTTGCCAATGCTCTTACATAAGCTACATAATCGGTAACATCATTTTGGCTGAACCATTTACTTCCGACAATAACTAAAGCCAAATCCTTAAATTTACTTGAAAGCTCAGGCAGTGCCCGAATTAACCTATCGACACCTTTATTACTTGAAAGTCTACCTGCAAATAGTATGACCGTTTTGTTTTCAAGACCGTTCGCTTTACGTAATTCATTACGAATTTTTTGCATTCTCGGGTGACTGCCGGGCAGGAATCGATTGGTGTCAACACCAGAATAGATGGTGCGGATCTTTGATGAAGCTTGTGGATATAAACTTTTTATGACATTGCCTATATAATCGCTGACCGTTACAATATTCGTAACTTCGTCTATGGCTGCTTTTGCTTCCTCCGGATTGATTTTCTCTGGATTAAACATATCATTATGCATGCTAAGGGTAATTTTTGAATGAGGGGCTGCTTTTCGGACAGGAAGGACTAGCCGAGGCCGATTGAATATATGAATTAGATCGAAATGGTTTGCTTCAAGATAGCTGACAACCTCTTCTCGATATACTTCGAATATTTTTCCAGGTACACGTACATAACGGTTTCCATCAATCGTCTCTTGATCAGGGAGTGATGGATCATTAATACCTAAAACCGTTATATCATGGGCTTTACTTAAATGTGGCAGGATGCCTGAGATATAGGTTTGAATGGCCCCGCCCAGTACCGGAGGAACAGGAAGCTTTTCGGTACAAATCATTAAAATTTTCATGTTTGTTCCATTCCCTTCCAATCATCTTTAATTTCTTCTAACACTGGCCATTTTGTTTGATCGGTATCAACAATTGTTTGAATCATCGTTGTTGTTTGATCAGTTAGAAATAATTCAGGTTCATATACTACTTCTTTAACATTCTTGTAAAATTCATTTGGTGCAGATAAATCGATCATTAAGATATCATATAGTTGCGATGAAATTGGATTTGCCTCGTGATAGGACTTGATCATTTCCCTTACCCAAGTTGCATCCCATCTATATAAATCCGCCATTGTGCCGGTAATCAGTTTTCTTAAATCGCGAATAGGAAGGTCATAAGCAACACCGTCAAGGTCAATAATCCACATTCCATTAGAGCCCATTTGACCATTTGACCAGCCATAATCTTGATGCACTAATCCCCAATATTCATTACCTTGTTGCGCTAGCTCTAGATAGCTTGATTCATTTAATCTTTCTAAGCTTCTTTTTGCTTGTTCTTCAAATTCATTTAAAACATTCAGCAAATAGGGGCTTGCAGGCATTTCTTCATATGCATTAGCAATGTTCCGAAACCAATCCATCTTATTGATGACTTTTTCATAAGTCGCTGGCCATTTATATAACCGGGATGCAACTTCAGCTTGTTTAGGCGGAACATACCCTTTGCTTAAAAGGTGGAATTCACCGAGAGCATTACAAAGATGCTTGGCTCCTTCCAAATCCTTTGATACAGGTGCCAATGATTCGATCCACTCAGCGACGAACCATAACTTCCCTCCCGCCTCAACATAATCCTTTCCATCTTTGGTTTTCACGATGGGCGGTACTCTTGCTTCCTTAACATTAACTAAATATTCTTGAGCTCCTAAGCTAAACATGCTTCTTGTAGGTCTTCTGTGTAAAAGTTTTAAACTCTTTGGCCCTGAACTTGTTTCCATTTTCCATATAGAGCCGCCTTTATCTGGTTTTGTTGTAACAACTTGAATGTTCTGAACGGAGAAACCGTAATGTTCAAGAACTTCCAGTGCCATTTTTTCAATATATTCAGGAACAAAAAACTCATGAGTGAGTTCATCTTCTTCCCAAGGCACAATTATTGCTTTCTCCATGAAAACCCCTCCTGTGATATATATAAAAGTATTTTCCGCCAAAATAAGGGCAAGGTCACGACAGATTCATTATGTTCTAATATCAGGCTGTATCCATATATAAGCATAATTTTCTAATGTTGAATATTGTTCTTTATTAAATACCCATGATTAATCAACACCGCTGGAGTAACCATACTTTTTAATAAACTATGTGGAAAAAAAACTTTTGTATCAGACAATTCACCCAAATTGTTAGGTAATTGGGTTCTCCTGCAAATATGACCAATTAGAAACATAGAATCTCAATAACCTTTTCATCTATGAATTAAAATCTCTCCTTGGACAGACTTCACACCTTGTGCAAAAACTTTTTCACAGGATTTCAATTATTTATAACGAATGACTAGAAGAATTTCATACAAAAAGAAGGAGGCATATAATGGGGATAAAAATGGACGAATACGAACTTCTTGGCAAAGGTTCAGGCCCATATGGAATAACTGCCGGAAAAGATGGTGCGCTATGGTTTACACAACATAAAGCAAATCAAATTGGGCGCATTACCATGCAAGGAGAAATTACGGAATATCCAATTCCTACCCAAAATGCGGAGCCGCATGGAATTGCATCAGGTCCTGATGGTGCCATTTGGTTCGCTGAGGAATGCAATAAGATCGGCCGGCTAAGTTTATTATAAAAACCCTGAAAGGAAGTGGATATCCATGGAATCTAATAAGCAACATGGACCAAATCCTCAAGATAAATATCCGATTAAAGGAAATCACGTCGTGCAATTTATTAAAAATACAATCACTAGACCAAACATTATTGCGGGTGAATATTCATATTACGATGCAAGGAATGGTGAGTCTTTTGAAGATCAAGTGTTATATCACTACGAATTCTTCGGTGACCGGCTTGTCATCGGGAAATTTTGCGCCATGGCACCTGGTGTAACGTTTATTATGAATGGAGCCAACCATAGAATGGATGGTTTTTCAACCTACCCCTTCAACATTTTCGGACATGGTTGGGAGAAGTATACGCCAACGTTAGATCAGTTGCCGTTTAAAGGTGATACCATAATTGGAAATGATGTTTGGATAGGAATGGATACTGTCATCATGCCTGGAATAAAAATTGGGGATGGTGCAATTGTAGCCGCCAAATCGGTTATTACCAAAGATGTGGAACCTTACACCATCGTTGGAGGGAATCCCGAAAAGAAACTTAAAACCCGCTTCTCGGAAGAAATCATTAACGAACTGCTGGAAATTAAATGGTGGGATTTGGATATATCTATCATTTCTGCTCATATTGATGTGATAGTAAATGGGGATATGGAAAGTCTAAGAACCTTAAAAAATAAAAGATGACAATGCATCAGCTTCAGAGAATCCGATTCTTGTACCACAAATTAATGGAGGGAAAATCACTTTTTATAATAATAGACTATATTAAGATCGCTTTTTAACCATGGCTTTGTTAAAGATTAATGTTGATTTTTGAACAAATAAAAGAGACCACCTATAAGTGGTCTTCTTGTGCATCCTAGTGAAGTAAAAGCACCCGTTAGTTCATAAAACGATAAATATATATAATTGCCCATATTATAATTAAGACCCAAATCATTACTATTAGTGAGCCGACTATCCAATTCTTCGGCTTACCATTTTTCATCATTTCTTCTGCCTTAACTTCACAGTCGGTTAATACACTCTTTGGTATCATCTTTAATGCGATCATTATCCCAATTGGAACGAGAATTACATCGTCTAAGTAGCCAAGAATGGGTATAAAATCAGGTATTATGTCTATCGGACTGAATGCATAAGCCACAACACAAGCCGTAAATACCTTTGCATGCCAAGGCACCCGTTCATCTTTACAAGCAAAGTAAAGGATAAAAATTTGCTGTTTTAGTCTCCTCGCCCAAGTCTTGATTTTATCAAACATTTTTATCTCCTATAATAATTAAGCTTTTATTTCCATTATAACAAAATAAGATTTACAAAGGATTGTTATTTCACTAACCTCCCCGTTAGTTCCATAAGAAAAAGCTGCCTTCGATCCTAAGCTAAAGCAACCGTTAATTTAAATACTATATTTCACAAACTTCAATTACTGCGTTAAGTATTAGTTTTGGAACTCTTCAATTCTATCCAACCATTCATTTAATAGAGTGCTAAAAAGTTGTGGTTGTTCAATTTGTAAATTGTGACCTGCCATATCCAATACAGCAAATGTTCCTCGCGGAAACTTGTTTGCTATGTCCAGAGCATCTTTATATCCAACCGAAGAGTCTTGTCTTCCTAACAGGAATACACTGGGTTTAATAAAATCAGACTGGTCAATCTTAAAAGAAAACCCATATTTATTCTTAACCTTATTTAGAAACTTTTCATCTCCAATTTTACAACCACTTAGAATTTCTTTGTTGTACCTTAACCATGTGTACTCATCAAGTACAATGTTGTTATTTCTAAAATCTTCTAATTCAGCCTTTGATAAATTTTCAATGAACTTCTCATCCGTTCTCATTATTTTATGTATCTCAACTGTTCTATTTTCTGGAAGAGGAATAATAAGAGGACATATAAATGCTGCACCAAGTATTTGTTCTTGATGCTTTTCAATAATGCCCCTAGCTATATAGCCACCGTAAGATTCCCCAGCAATTACGTACTCTTGGTTAGGAATTACAGCTTGAATAAACTCTAAAACAGCATCCAGCATTTCATCAGAACTACTTATTTCGTTATATTCTTTTGTTAATCCCATCCCAGGTAGGTCGATATAAATACGTCGCCACCCCTCCCTCTTGGTAAATATTGGTCCCATACAACCACTCATTAATCGATGGTCCGGAGAATAACCGTGTATCATTAAAATTGGTTTTCCTTCCCCTAAATCTTCATAATAAATTTCAGCTTGGCGAACTTTGCAATATGCCATATTAATCCTTCTTTCTATAAAAATCATTTTAACTAACAGTACCTATTCTCTTTTTGTTTCTTCATTCCTTCTTCAATTATTCTGCCCCTTTAGTTCCGTAAGAAAAAGCTGCCTTAAAGACAGCTTTTTTCAGCTAACGCACCCGTTACTTTAAATACAATTCTTCACAAACTGATTTTGCTTAACAAAACTGACCAGCAGCAGAACATCGAAAAGGCGATCTCTAATTGAAGGACTTCACTCAATATATATAGAAACCGACTAAATTAATATCTAT
>NZ_JBFTMS010000039.1:0-40604 GCF_056397085.1 Peribacillus sp. 05N428
AAAGAAAGGCTATACAATCGCTCCATCTGAACAACAAACTGCATAACCAGTTAAATAACGACATAGTACATTTACCCCCATCAAAAAAATGAGAATATGGAGGGTTTATTTTAGCATGGCTTTTTACTATTGTGTTTTCATACAAAAAAAGCTGCCGCAGCAGCCTACCTAAATGATCTATTGTCCTTGAGTGCCCTCTTCACTTTTGTATTCCAAAAGATCCCCCGGCTGACAGTCCAAAGCCTTACAAATCGCTTCTAACGTGGATAGTCGAATCGCTTTTGCTTTTCCATTTTTCAATATAGAAAGGTTAGCCATCGTTATTCCAATCCTTTCCGAAAGTTCTGTTACGCTCATTTTCCTTTTAGCCAGCATTACATCAATATTGATTATTATTGCCATGTTATTCACCTCAGACTATTAAGTCATTCTCTGATTTTATATCGATGGCTTCTTGTAAAAGTCTTTGAAGGACAGCCGCAAAGACAGCAATCACCATGGGGGCAAAAACCATGACCATTCCGATTAGTACGAGACCCGGTGCGTCATCTACTTCCGCCATGATATAGACGAATGGCAGGGCCACCACATACAAGCCAGTGATAATGATGGCACATTTTTTGATTTTCTTTAGAGCTCTTACTGATAATTCCGAGAAAGCTTTATTCTTGTCAATATAGCTTAATAGGTTAAACGATTGATACAAAGCGAAGTAAAATGGGATTGCCGACACATACATAACCATTAATAGGCCATATACCACATAAGCCAAATCTGAACCTCTTTCTGCTGCTTCATTTGCTTCATTCGCTATCTGAGGCAACAAAAATAGACACAAAGCAAGAACCGGAATGCCGATAAAAATAACAGCTACCTTTAAAAAGAGTGTTGAACTTCGTTTCATGAAAAGCACCTCATTTAATTATTGTCAATTTGAATTTAACACGTATTTTATTGTTTTACAATAAAATATTATTGAATTTAATTACATTATTATTGTTTATGCATTTATAAGACAAAAATAAAAAGCATTCCCCCTTACAGCGAAACGCTCGATAGCTTGTGAAACCAACTTCCCCTTTAGTTGCAAAAACAAAAGAAGCTGCCAGATGGCTGCCGGATATTCAACATAAAAACGAAAGCCCGCATCGCTAAATCATAAAAAACGATAACGGGTATAAAGTATGCTATTGCAACTCCTCAAATATGAGATAAACAAGGGCCTCGATTTTCAAACGGAAATCGGCAAATATATATTCTAAACTAGGGCTTGTTAATCTTCATTGGAAGAGAACGAAAACGCGGATGCTCAGCGAGTATAGAACTTCTCATCTGTTTAACGACAGGATGTTCTGACGAAAAAAACTGATCTTTAGAATTGTAATGCTCGATTAATTCTCCTTTTTCCAGTACACCCAAAGTATCAGAGATTGAATAAGCCGCTTTAATATCATGTGTAATAAAAAGATAAGATAAGCCGAAGTCTTTTTTCAACTCACTTAATAATTCTAAAATCAATGTTTGATTAACCATATCCAGACTGCTTACGGATTCATCCAAGACGATTAACAGTGGCTTAAGAGAGATTGCTCTAGCAATATTAATTCTTTGCAATTGTCCACCGCTAAATTGGTGTGGGTATTTTTTTAAATCCTTTTCACTTAGGCCCACTCTTTCCAATAACTCAATAACCGTTCTTTTTTGTTCGGCTACGGTTAGTTTTTCATAGTTTTCCAATGGCTCGCCTATAATACCTTCGGCGGTCATTCGTGGATTGACAGCTGAATATGAATCCTGAAAGACGACTTGTAGATCCCGGCGTATCTTTTGTCGGGTAAGCTTATCAGCGGTATAGATATCATGCCCTTGAAACAGAACCTGTCCTTGCTGTGGACGTTCTAAACCAAGGATCACTTTTCCTAATGTACTTTTTCCAGCTCCACTCGTGCCAAGCAGCCCTAAACATGTTCCTTCGTCAATGGAGAGGGAAATGTCAGTGAGTACTTTTTTAGAAGGCTCTTTCCATTTTAAAAACGTATGAGAATTATAGCTATGAGTTACTGCTTTTACTTGTAATAAACTCATTTGTTCACCCCTCCAAAAAATGCAGTCCATATATCACGACATATGGGTGATAGGCTCTTCATGTTTAATGCTAAGGCGGGCATTTAGCAGTTTCTTTGTGTATTCATGCTGCGGATTATCAAATAGTTCAAACACATTTGCTGTTTCTACAATTCTGCCATGTTGCATAACGACTACATCATCTGCCATTTCAGAAATGACGCCAAGATCATGAGAAATGAGTAAAATGGATGTTCCATATTCAGAACGGATTTTATCCAAGTGGCGAAGTACCTGTAATTGGTTATGTACGTCGAGTGCAGTCGTCGGCTCATCAGCAATAATAACGGAAGGCTGTAAACATGCGGCCATCGCAATCATCACCCGTTGAAGCATACCTCCACTCAGTTGAAAAGGATAGCTTTTTAATAGTTTCGCGGGATTTGGCAGGTTTACATTTTGCATCGCCTCGATGGCAAGCTCTTTTGCTTGTTTTTTATTCAATGCGGTATGAGACCTAATCGTTTCGACAAATTGATTGCCAATTGTAAAAACAGGCGTAAATGAATTCATCGGATTTTGCATAATAAAGGCAATATCCTTGCCGCGAATACCACGTATTTCTTTATCGTCCAAACCATTTAATTCTCGTCCTTGAAGGGTAATGCTCCCTTTAATTGTCGTTGTTTTCCGATCAAGAAGCTGTAGAATGGACATACTCGTAACGGTTTTACCACTCCCACTTTCCCCAACAAGACCCAATACCTTCCCTTTTTCCAGTTCAAAATTAATATCCTGAACGAGGGTGGAAGCACCATCCTTTGTTTGTACTTGTACATGTAGATCGCTCACTGTTAATACATTCGACCGTTCTGTTCTCAATCTTCTCATTCCTTTTTATTAACGACGTTTGACTCCAAAACGTTCTGATAGCGCTTCGCCTAATAAATTGAAGGTGACGACAACAAGCATAATCATCAAACCTGGATATAGCATTAATTCTGGATTCGTCCGAATATAGGATTTCCCTTCATGAATCATTGCTCCCCATTCTGGTGTAGGGGGTTGCACGCCCAAACCTAGAAACGACATGGCCGATATATCCATGATGGCCCAACCCATTTCTAATGTACCCATAACAGCGAGCGGAGGAAGAACATTTGGAACAATATGTTTCTTTATTATCTTCCATTGAGAAGAACCGCTTATTTTAGCCGCCGCTATATAGTTTTGTTCTTTTAGACTAAGTACCATTCCTCGGAAAATTCTCGCATAATATACCCATTGTACAAGCATCAATGCTATGATGACCTGTTTAAGGCCAGGTCCCAATATACCAACAAGTCCAAGAATGAGCAAAAGGTTCGGAAATGCCATAACACCATCACACAGTCTCATTAGCACCTGGTCCACCCATCCACCTTTATAACCAGCAAGGGTTCCGACAATCAAACCGATGCCTAAAGATGAAATAAAGATTAATGTAGCAAATCCTAACGAAATGCGAGCTCCATATAAGATGCGTGATAACGTACATCTTCCTAAATGATCCGTTCCCATTGGATACTCAAAAGAAGATGGCTGTAGTTTATTAGCTAAATTGACAGCAATAGGATCATTAGGTGCAATCCAAGGAGCCAAGATGGTGATGATAAATAGGAAGCTTAATATTATTGAACAAAGGACAATCACTTTCTGACTTCTCATCATAATACGAAGACTTGTTATCATTGACGTTGCCCTCCTTTTCTGGAGATGCGTGGGTCGATACACATTTGGATTAGGTCAACAATCAAGTTGCTAAAAATGAAAAGTCCCGCAGCTAAAAGCACATAGCATTGAATGACAGGAACATCCCGATTAAAAATAGCTTCAATGAAATAACGACCGAATCCTGGCCAGGAAAAAACCGCTTCGACGATAATGGTTCCAGTCAGCAGCTTTCCTAAATTCATCCCCAGTCCAGTAATCATGGGGGATATGGCTATTCTCAATACATGTTTTCCCATAATGACTTTTTCATGAATCCCTCTTGTGCGAGCAAAAAGGACATAAGGTTCCTGTATATTTTCAAGAACGCTAGCACGTAATAGTCGAGTATACAAAGCTATTAATGGCAAAGCTAAAGTAACGGAAGGAAGAACCAGATGTTGCCAAGTCCCGATTCCTTCGACAGGAAATAGGTCGAGTTTAACAGAAAAGAAAAAAATTAATAAATAACCAAGCCAAAAAGAAGGGATGGACGCCCCGAAAAAAGAGAGAAGGCGACTAAAATGGTCAATACCACTGTTTTTCTTAATGCCTGCCAAAAATCCTAGAGGGACACTGACCAGGATAGCTAATAGGATGCTACCTAAAGCTAACTGAATGGTCGCTGGCATTCGATAGGTAACCTCTTCCCAAACAGGTTTATTCGAAAGATAAGATATGCCAAAATCAAATTGGCATATCTTAATAATAGAATTTACATATTGAACATGGAGGGGTTGATCTAAGCCAAACTCATGTCTTTTCTGAGCCAATATCTCATCTGTAGATTGGATATGTGCTGCAGATAAATATGCCTCAGCTGGGTCCACAGGTGAAAGGTGAATCATTCCAAACGTTAGAAGAGTGGCCAAAAGAAAGATGGGAATAATGGCCATAATTCGTTTCAAGATATATGTGCCCATGATAACCCTCCTGTAACTTACTTCTCGATGCTAATTCCTGTGAATGGATGTTCATCCCGGTTAGCAGGGAATGTAAAATTAGATACATCTTTTTGGTAAACAGCTATTTTCTTAATATAAGAAATAGGCACAATCGCTCCTTGGTCTTGCAGTGATTCCAAAATGGTTGAGTAAAGTTCTTGACGTTCTTTTTCATCTGTTGTTCCAGGAACATCTGCAATTTGTTTTAACAACTCAGCTCTGTTCGGATAAGATGAAATGGCTTCGTTAAAACCAAATCCTTCCGAACCAACGACATTTACGAAAGTATGTGGATCATATGGAGCGCCATAGTTACTAAAGAAATTCAATTCAAAATCATTAGCTTTGAATCTTTCAATTTGTACCGTAAGCTCAACTCCAACGATATTCAATTTAACACCCAGTGCCGCCCACTCGGATTGTAATGTTTCGGCCATTGCTTTTTGAATCGATTCTGCAGAGTCGTACATTAACTCGATTTCAAGCGGCTTTCCGTCTTTCTCACGAACGTTTTTTCCTTTTGGAAGCTTCCATCCTGCTTCATCTAATAAAGCTTTTGCTTTTTCGACATTATAATCAATCGCTGTTACATCAATGTCTGAAGTATACGGGAAGTTTGTCGGTAAAATGAAATCTGCCTTCTCTTCCAACCCAGAAGTAACTCCGTCAACCATTGCTTTTTTATTAAATCCATATTGTAACGCTTGACGAACACGTAAATCAGAAAGTTGTTCTTTCTTCGTATTCATAACTAGTTGTCTTGTCGCAACCGGATCAGAAATACTAGTCTCATAGTTACCTGTTGTTTCTAATTGTTTAAAAGCATCCAGACTGATAGCACCTTCACCATAAATTAGGTCCAGGTCACCTTTTTCGAAAGCAAGAACACGGGTTTCCGCATCAGGAATGATCTTGACTTTGATTTTCTTAACTTTAGGGAGTTCACCCCAATAATTTTCATTGCGTTTGAAAATAGCATATTCATCTGCTTTATGTTCTTCCAAAATCCACGGCCCTGTACCGACTGGTTTTGTAACACCTTTAGAAGTGTCACCATCTTTAGGGAATCCAGCATCACCTAAGAATCGGACTGGACGAACAACGGCTAACTCTTGAATAGTAGGATAATATGGCTCCTTTAATGTTAGTTTAAATGTGTTTTGGTCGATTACTTCCGTTCGATCCACTTTCGTAATAAAGCCCAACCAACTATGTAAATCAACATTTTTCAATATAGTATCAAAGTTCTTTTTCACAATTTCAGCATTAAAGCTCGTACCGTCAGAAAATTTCACATCTTGACGGAGGTTGAACGTATATTCCTTCCCATCCTTGGAAATTTCCCAAGATTCAGCTAAATGCGGTTTCAGCTTACCTCCATCTTGGTAGCTGACCAAAGGTTCATATATCATTGATGTAGCGAATAATTGAGAAGGATTATAGACATGCGGATTCATTTCACCTATATCCCTCGGCCAAGCCAAAGTAAGCATGTCCTTACTGTCTTTGTTTGAAGTTGAATTTTCTTTTGATTCATTTGTACATCCAAGTAAAAGCGTTGATAAAATTAAAACGATTGCCGATATTAATAACACTTGTTTGCTGTTTCTTCGTTTTGACATCACATTGGTGCCCCCTGTATCATATTGAGAATTATTTTCAATTGTAATGAGTAACTATATTATTGTCAATATAATGTCGAAACTCTCGAAAAATATAAATATGTTTATAAGAAATCATATGTAGATACGTAGAACCCCAATATCCTTTTCAGCCATAAATGATGATGCTGCTCCGAATATTCACACGTTCGCCCCCTTTTAAAACCGGTATTGTTCGTGAAAGTAAGGAACTTGACCAAAACATTCCGTCGTGAAGAAATAATCATCATTCACCTGTTTTTTGATAACACAATCATCAGTTGCAATCCTCTTAACCTTATAAGAGTATAAAGCCGATAATATTATTCTAGAATAATTATTTATACGTAGAAGACATCGGAAGGTGGACATTTAATCGTTGTATAGATTTGTGAATGTCCCAAACGCTCTTGCTGAGAATGCCGAAACATATATGGTATGGATTTCGTTTTTTCTTTAAATTCTTGAATGATTATTATGATATTCCCTCACGTCCCTGGACTTTCGCCAGCAGTTTAATAAAAACAAAGTTATGACCCTGATTATATTCATCAATCACTTCATACAAATAGTCATCGTATAAAGCGTTAATTCCTGGGAACCGTCCATATTCCTTTTCCCTGTTCTAGATATGGAATTTTAAAGCCCTACTATAGTTCCCATTACGAAGAACATAAAAATATCAAAGAAAAGACCTCCCATAAGTTCAGTGAACTTACGAAAGGTCTCCACTATGGTGAAATAAGTGTGATTCAAAACTGAAAGTTAGCATTTCACTAATCTCCACCTTACAAACCCCTATTTTACGGATTCAAGCGATGATTACTTCATGCCATCCATTCAACTTAATAGGAAGTAACAAGGTATTAAATGTGTCTCCAGTAATGGAAAACGGAGTACAGCTGTAAACAGTCCACACTCCACTTCTGATTGGAGATCCCGGGATCTTGCTTAACCCGCCCACAGTGATTAGGAAAAAGGAAAAAATAGCAGCAATAAACTGGGTTACAACATTCAACCGATTGTACGGCCAGGATGAAGCTGCTATTGAAAATGCGCTACTACAAGTATCCAAAAAATTAATAAAGTCGGGTTATAAAATTTTATTGTACGTGTTCTGGGGCAGTGACCGGGAAGCCTCCAAACGACTTTACGATAACTTGAATGACCCCTTGAATGTGACTTATGATCCATCATTATACTCAGAGGAAGAGCTTATTGAAAAACTCTCTGTCTGCAGTTTGAGCATTAACTTTAAACTTCACGCCAATATCCTTTCCTTAGCAGGAAATGTCCCCTGTATCGCCCTCGGTTACAGATTTAAAGTATTTGATTTGTTTCAGTCCCTTGGGCTGGAGAATTTAGTCGTTTCAACCGATTCCGATACACTAGCTCTCGATATTATGGAAGGGATCCAGGAAATTGAACTAAATAATGAAAAGATAATCGAACAATACAAAAAGAAGAAGGAACATTTCAGTCCCTTAATCATTGAACCTATAAAAAATAATTTCACAGTAGACTAAGTTTTAGATTTAAATATCCAACTTCCAAAAGCTTCAAATACATTTTCTAAATCCGTAAAATTCACCTCCAGACATCAAGTTTCGGGGGTGAGTTTTTTTCTGAGGTTAACTCCAACTGTTTTTAATTACTCCTAATACATCTACAACGATGGGTTTCATATCAAACTCATGCAAAATAACCGAAGCAATAGATGCAAGTAAAGGGAAAGCCGCCTTAGGGTCATTCATTTTAATCTAAATTTTAACAAACCCTTTTACTTAGAATGATTCTAGGAATTGATGTTCTCCTCCTTCCCCCAGAAAATTTGTATTTCTTTTTTCAAACCCAAGGACAAAGAAAACGATTAAGTTATTGCTTGTCCACTTCGAAAAAAGCTTCAAAATTGGGCAATTGTTTCTGTTACTTTGACCCAACAAGGTTTAGATAGCTTTAGTATGTAGATTTTAGTGAATTATCAGATAGTTATTACTCTGAAATTGTATAACAAGAAGGCACTCCTTTTAAAAGGAGTGTTTATTAAGTATGCACATAAAAAAGCACCTGTTTAAGGTGCTAAGCTTGACGTTTTTTATAGTTGATTTTCTAGACCAATTAGAGATTGCATAGTACTTGTAACTAGCATAGGTTGCTACTCGAGGGGATCTAGCTGCCTTCCTTAATTTACTTAGACGGCTCTTATTTCCCTATAAAACGCTATCATTGTTTGGCCTGCGTGGTCTTGGCTTCGCTACAAGACATAAGTATCCCTGGCCTTGGGACTCCTTTTGTCTTCGGCCTTCCTTGTTTTCTTTGACTCGTTTCTAGGTCTTGTTGTGATGTACGAGTCATCACAGGTCGCTACTCGCGGCAATTTAGCTGCCTTCAGTACTATCGTAGGTTGTCCCTCATTCACCCCTTTATATTTCTTTAGTCCTGAAAGGTGTGTTCTTCTCCAACACATACGCTTTCATTCAAAAGAGATATAGTTCGTCTACTTCCCCATGCTCAATACCCATAAACGTTTTCAATCAAGTTTTTAACCCAATCAACCACGCTTCCTATCTGAATTCCTTGTTAAAAAACTCAATTGGTCATAATTTTCACCAATGTTTTACTACATCTTTTAGAACCTTCTAATTTTGTCGATATCTACTCAGAATTTGTAGTTATTTCTCGGGAAATTGTTGAAATTTGAAAATAGTGATTCTGAATAGTTGGAACAAAGGAATTTCTACTATTGGTTTGATTACCTCGGTTTAATTGTTATTAACATCTCAATATAGTCAAAGAGACTAAAAAAAAGTAATGAAACCTTTTTCTTATTGAAGTAATGTTTCTTAATGGTTTTTTTGTTGTTCAGTTTTAAGCTATGACATATCGTTTGTCAGTTAAATGTTCATTTCACGCGTAGCTGCGAGTTTATTGGTTGAAAATTAAGCTCTCTTTTAATTGAATGAGAACATGGACTAAATTGTCATATGTATCGGGTATCGCTATCTCTGTCTCATTGGTGCCTTCTAATCTTACTTTTTCTTGTTACAAGGGTCTTTAGCTATATCGTTTAGGGGGCTGCCCGTATCGTGTAACACTTTAAGCGTTTTGATATCGGATTGAACGAAGGTGTGCGTTTTTACATATCTTCACAATCACTTTCCGTTTCGCTCTAAGTTTTAAACATACTTTCGAACAATGATTTTGCATCTCCACGTATTTACCACTTTCTTGGAATACGATGCTCATTCAATCGGATGTATATCCTGTCGCATATCGGACCTTCCTTTCTATTAAAGATGAAGGTTCATTGAATATTTTCATGTTATATCGCACACCGATACGAAACAAGCCCCTTTCTTGAGGAATACTATTGAGGACATAGATCTTGCTGGAGCTGGGAAACCGTTGTTTTAAGCTGAGCCATATCGTTTGTCAGTGGATTGTTCATTTCAGGCGTAGCTGCGAGTTGTTCATTGGTTAAAACATTTAAAATCTCATTTATTTGTTTGGAATTATGGGTTAAGTTGTCATTATACCGGGTATCGCTATCTCTGTTTCATCGGTTCCTTCTAATCTATCTTTTTGTACATAAGATCTTTAGCTGTACCCTCCAGGGATTTGCCCTTATCGCGTATCGTATAACGCTATGTGCGCTTCGATGTCAGATTGAATAAAGATAGGCAACCACATCTAAAAAACTCATATCCGTTTCGTTCTAAGTTTTCCATACTTTTGAACAGTGGGTGTGTGCTTCCCACTTCTTCTTCCACTCCCTAAGAAAAGAATACTCGTTCATTCGGATGTATATCATGTTTCCATCAAACGTCACTTTTCTATTAAACCTAAAGATTCGAATTTATTTGCAAGCTATATCGCCCAGCGATACGCAACACAGAAAAAAAGAGCCGATCAATCCCTGTCTAGAGCACCTCTATTAAGGATGACTTTTGTTTTTGAATGCATGTTTTCAACCTCCTCAGCCCCCTTTTTATCAAACATGCCTTTATTTCTTGCTTCAAATTGTGTATTTTGTTTTAGATGCATATCGCTTAAACAAATCTCCAATGAATTTCAATTGAGCCTTCGCTTGCCTTTGGTTGAACGTCCGATACATTGGAATCGCCGAGCTCTTACATAACAGATTCCAAATCCTGTAAATTTTAAATATTCTTTCTTCATTCTGTTTTTCAGCTACGCGAATCATATATGGTACGATGAATTTTTTAATGTTTTGTGGATTCGCATCTCAATGCTTTTATCCATCATTATTTATTTAAAAAATACTTATCAAATGTTTCTTCATCAATAACAAATCAATACACAGCTAGGCAAAAAACCTTAACAGTCACCTTATTTTCTGAATATGGAGAAAAGCCCCCGCCATTTTTCGGTACGTTTTTGTAGAGCCTCTTCTAAACGTTTATTAAAGTCATTTTGTGAACTCCATTCTTTTTTCTGTTCTTCCCGCATATTTTGTATTTCTTTTTGTAAGAGTTCACTTTTTTGTTTTTCTTGTTCCAGCAATGTTTCGTAATGGGTATTTTGTTGTTCAGTTAATTGTTCAATTTTAGAATTAGTTCTTTGCGCTGAATTTCCAATACTAGAACTTATAACATGATGATCTTGCTGGAGCCGGGAAACCTTTGTTTTAAGCTGTGACATATCGTTTGTCAGTTGGACATTCATTTCACGTGTGGCTGCGAGTTCATTGACTAAAAACATTAAGACCTCGTTTAATTGATTGGGGTCGTGGGGTGAATTTTCATATGTATCGGGTATCGCTATGTGTGTTTCATTGGATCCTTCTAATCTTTCTTTTTGTTGATATACAAGGTCTTTAGCTGTATCGTCTAGGGGCTTGTCCGTATCGCGTAGCGCTATAAGCGCTCCGATGTCAGATTTAACAAAGATACGTCGATCTCCATCTTTCAAAAACTCATATCCATTCCGTTCTAAGATTTGACCATACTTTCGAACAGTGGGAGTTGCAATCCCCACTTCTTCTGCCACTTCCTTGGAAGAGAAAGCTCGTTCATTCAGTTGTATATCGCGTCGCATATCGGACCTCTTTTCTATAACTAGTTGTATCTGTAGTCTACCTGACCTTAAATTTTCTGTCTAGATAAGTATAGCCTATCTAGAAGTCGTTAGGGATAGCGATATGATTTCCTTTTCCTTTCTTCTGTTTCCATATAGGATTAGATCATCTATTTGCTTACCTGCCTTCTCTTGCATGGCCTCTATCTCCCCAGCCTTATCCTCAAGATTCCCCCTTTTTTGTTGCAAGTTACACACTCACATTAAATTTCGTATTATCACTTTAGTTAGATTGAACCCTCTTATAATTGTCATTCTTGATAGATTGTAATTTATAGGTGTATACTCTAGCTCTATTATAGTCAGCACCCACTAATATGGCCCGTAACGTTCGATGATTTCCAACACTAAATACATGATATTCTATCAACGCAGGCTTTCTAGAATAACTTTGTTCATATTTTCTTTCGAAGTGGTCAATAAAGAGTAGAATCCCATCCTAAATTCATAGGCTCTTTTACATAACCAGCTCTGAGTCCTTTTCTACTAAAAGTGGATGGCCGATTATTGAAACCAAGTCCATTAATCCACCTAAGTGTTTATTATCACTTCTCATATTAGCATTCCGTACCATTCAAATTGATGAAAGACTCGTGAAAATGCGAAACACAACAAGATTAAGCAAAAAGAAATAAAACTTCAGAGAATCGTTCCATTCTGGTTTGGGTCGTTGTGGAGATTCCTTCTCTCACCAGCTTATTTTTTCACACTATAAAAAGCTCGACCCAAATGGCCAATTATATGCCTTTTGGGTCGAGCTCCATTTCTCATTATTTCATCAGCTTTGCTACTGGCTTCGAAAGAAACAACAATACAATACCTAAACCAATTGTTACGAAACCAATCACACTGAAGATTTCCAGGTAACCTAAAGACTGCGTATATGCAGCTAATTGACCGGCTACCATATTGGCCACCGCGGAACTTGCCAGCCATACTCCCATTAGAAGAGAGGCTAGCTTGATTGGAGCAATTTTGCTTACCATTGACAAACCAACTGGTGAAATCATTAGTTCGGCTAATGTATGAAGGAAATACGTAACAATCATGAACAGGATGTTCACTTTCAGCGCTGTATCGTTTCCTGTGTACATAACGGCAGGAAGCAGTACTAAGAAACCTAAACCAACAGTGACTAAACCAAGAGCCATCTTCGTTGGGGTTTTTAAGTCACCGCGTTTTGAGCTGCCAAGCTTGTACCATAAAGCAGACATAATTGGCGCTAAAATCACGATGAATAATGGGTTCAATGATTGGAACCAGGCAGTTGGAACCTCAAAACCGAATACATTCCGATCAATTTGGTCATTAGCATACAATGTCAATGAACTTCCTGCCTGCTCGAAAGCGGCCCAGAACGCAATGACGAAGACCGCCAAAATAACGATTGCCGTTGTACGTTTTTGTTCTCTTTTCGTTAACGGTGCAGCTGATTTTTTACCAGCTGTGACATCCGGTTTGCCAGTAGGTTCTTTACCGATATCACCTAAATAGCGATTGCCTAATAAGTTGAAAACTAACTGTCCTACAATCATGCCAATTGCTGCTGTCAAGAACCCATATTTATAGCTCATAAGCCCGACTACTAACGGTGCGAAGAAAGCCCCAACGTTAATACCCATATAGAAGATGGTAAAAGCCCCATCACGACGCGGATCATTGTCTTCATAAAGATCACCAACAATTGTCGAGATGTTTGGCTTGAAGAAACCATTACCGATAATCAGTAAACCAAGACCAATGTAAAGCGCTGTCAAACTCTGACTTGCGAATAGCGAAAAGTTACCAAGCGCCATTAAAATACCGCCTATCGTGATCGCCAATCTTCTTCCTATGAAACGGTCAGTCAAGTATCCGCCAATCATTGGCGTAATATAAACGGCACCAGTAAAAAATCCGTATATGCCCATAGCCGCAGATTTGTCGACTCCAAGCCCTCCGTTTACAACCGTTGCTGTTAAGTAAAGAACAAGGATTGCCCTCATTCCGTAATAGCTGAAGCGCTCCCATGCCTCAGTAGCGAACAGCATATACAGTCCTGGAGGATGCTTTTTCCTGGACTGGTTTGGCTGCTGAACTTCTTCTTTTAATAGTGCTTGCATAATAAAGTCCTCCTCAATATGGTTAACCACCAATCGTTACATTCACAAAATAATTGCATGGTCTTTATTTTAATAGAACAATTGATTGGTACAATGATGGCCACTCATGCCATCCAACTCACCATCAGTAAGCGTTTACATTTTTAATCTTTACTCTGGTGCAAAAAGAATCTGATAGCAAAATCTACATGAGCATTAACTTATAAAGACATTCAATGAAGGCATTTATATTTTAAAGAATCTTTAGTGTTGTAAAATAATTTTATATTATCAGAAAATATAAAAATACAGAAAAAAAAGAAAAAAAGTCTTGTTGCATTAACGGTCTGTGCAGCAACGGAGCCCCCCCATCATAATAAAAAACTGCCTTGTATTAAGGCAGTTTCTTAGTCAACAATCCATTGATATAAATTTTTGGGTCTTCCTATTTTTTGATAACTCACAATAGTTTCCACTTTCCCTTCATCAAGTAAATGCATAATATAGCGATAAACGGTCGGATAAGCCAATCCAACTTCTTTAGAAATTGTATCAACAGAAAAAGGCTCGCGATTAGAATGTAGAAAATCACTAACGTGACGAAGTGTTCTCTTACTAATTCCCTTTGTTACAAATACATCCTTTTCTTCACTGGATTTTTGCTGCGGAGCTGATTGGGTTAATTTTGCTAGGCGGGCATGCAGTTGAATTCTTGAAATCAAATCAGGTGCTTTTACAGGCTTTAAGGCAAAATCCGTTGCGCCTGCTTCAAGAAAGCGATCAGCAATTTCCTGTCGTTCATCGACTGTTAATACAAGAATCGGAACATCGGCATTAAGTTTACGAAGCTCACCCACTGTTTTTATTCCGTCCATTTCCGGCATATGATAATCAACTAAAACAACATCTGCTCCTTTTTCTGCAAATACATTTAACCCTTCTTTTCCGTTGTTAGCCGTATCTACATTCCAGCCGGCAAATTCACAAATTTCACTTAGCATATATTGAATTGATGTATCATCATCTATGACTAAAATGTTCATCTTGACACACTCCCCTCAGCTAGTTTAATCCAAAATATTGTCCCGTGCCCAAGCTTGCTATCAATTTCCACCGATGCACCATGTCCTTCAGCAACTTGTCGTACGAAAGCTAATCCCATGCCTGGATGCGATTTTGTACTGAACCCAGCTTTCCATATTTTCTCCTGCTCTTTAGGTGAAATCCCTTTCCCATTATCTGATACGCCCAACCAAAGTTCATTTTCATAGGTTTTTACCTTAAGCAAAATCTTTCCATCTTCTATTCCATTCACTGCATCATAAGCATTGTCAATTAAATTCACTAATGCCCTTGTCATTCGGATTTTATTAATGAAAATTTTAATTTCAGGATCTGTTTGAAAGTCTACCTTCAGATTAAGATTTGTCCCGCTCAGTCTGCTTGCTTCGACATATTCAACTAAATCTTTTATACGGCACCAATGTTTTTTATCATCATATAAAATCTCGGAAATCATGTCGCTAACGGAAAGAATCGATGCTGAAATCCTTTGGCAATATTCTTTAATTTTAGAATCGTCCACTTTCATACTAATTAAAGAATTTAGCCCCTCAATTGTTGTAAGAGGCGTTTTTAAATCATGGACCAGATATAGTGCTTCCCGTCCTGATCTTGACTGCATTGCTTCTAACTGCGCATAATGAAGCTCTTGCTTTATCCGCCACTTTTGTTCAGCCAATGAAAAGTACACAGCTAAAATAACAGCATTAATAACGAAAATTAAACACAAAGTTAAACTGTACAATGTTAAAGATTGCTCGAATCCAATTTGAACCGCTATACCTGTTAATTCCTTTGAAATCGACCCTTGGCCAAATCCATATTGGGATAAAGAAGGAATCTCATTCAGCCATTCAATCCCAAAGATTAATTGAGAACAAATAATCGTTTTAATAATTGGCTTTAGCCTATCCTTTTCAAAGGCTTGCAATAATAAGATGGCTAACAACAATAACAAAGCATATGCGCTAAATGAGTATGTTAAAGAATAATAAGCATTTATCACGATATAATCGAGAGGAATAACAATAAGAGGAATGATGATTTTTAACCATGGACGGTTTAAACGAGCAGCGATTTCGTCACCCAACAGTAGTGCACCAATATAATGAAACAAAGCTAAAACTGTATTTAAAGACACTAGCAAAAAAACCGCAAGCATTAACTGATTTCCTGTTTCTTCACCTTCTCTTAATGAAATAAGCAAATCAGTAAGACCAATTTCGTCAGGACCCAACCACGATAGTAAGAATACCCCGAATAAAATCACTCCAATTTTCATCCATATTGTCCAAGACTTCATAAGACTAGCTATCATAATCATTTCACCTTTGATAGATTATTTGCTTATAGAATAGAATGATAACCATTCTTTCAATTCGTATYGATTTAAATGTATGTATACCCTTCCATAACCTCATTATACGCAATTCATCATTATTATGAAAATTATAAAAAAATGGGTACGTGGATGAGCCACCCTCTATGGATAAAAAGCTACCCTATACAAAAAAATTATTATAACGTCAAATCCTTTTAGAATTATTTAACTACATTGCATTTTTTCCCATAGAAAAAACACCTTCACATTGATTGGCTGATATTCAATACCTACTTTTCAACGAAAAGTGTTTTACTTTTCTCATTTTTAGGTCAGTGCAACTATAGGAAAAGGGGTTGAAAATATCATACTTTATTGTTCCAAGAGGTAATTACATAAATCAACTTGAAGATATTGATTTCTCAAGGATTTAATTAGATAAATAGGGTTCACATCAATATTCACATGTAACAATGCCTTTTCAAAGATATCCATGGATACTGAAGGATTATCTCCTAATAATGAAGTAATGACTGCTTCATATTTACCCTTTTTGTAAGTCCCTTCCTTTATATCTTCTAAAGCATGAAGTATTTCAAAAATTACCTTTGAATCCTTTTCACTCAGATCATTATTCAAAATGAAATGAAAAAAAGTATATTGTTCAGGATCTTTATCCAAAGCAATTGTAAGTAATAACTTTTGATGATATTTCATCTTTTTAAATTCATCTACTAACTCTTCCATTAAATTCATCTCCTACTATTATAATACCCAAAGTGCAATTGCAACTTCTCTAACTCTAATAATTTCAATTGTGGTCAAACTCCTTTTAACAATGGGGTTAGGGTAAGTGTTTCCGTACTTCTAACTTTATACTAATATATTTAGTAAATCCTCTCGTCCCAAAAGTGAAACGATATAATTTACATTTCATAATTCCCGTATTTTTAGCGATGCTTCCCTGGTAGAAATCTTGTATTCCCTATACCGGTTCAAGAATCAACGATCATTCCCCTTAAAATGGGCAACTTTTAACACCAAAAACAAAGGGTTCTTTACATACGATTAAGATTGATGAAGCCCTGTTAACATGTCATAGAAGCACCGAATAGTTGATACCCAGCTTAAACGGCTTCCGAAAAAAAGCAGGAATGGAAAAGAACATTACTCCACACTTACTTAGGCATACCTACACTTCACTATTGATTGAAGCTGTAGTAGGAATTAAAAAATCAACAACCATTAGGAAATAACGAATTCATATATAAAGAAAAGGCCTCCCACAGTAAACTGTGGGAGGCCTTCAACTTTAAAAATATTCACATGTTTGGTGAGCACTCATGACTGAATCTCCCGTTAAACCCCTATATTAAGGGATTTAGCGATGCATCATGCCCGCCCATTCAATTAATAATTTAATAGGAAGTAACAAGGTAATAATATCAACACTTTTAGTTAAAGCCATCTAAGATAACTTCACAAAGTGTCATAATATTTCAATGTCAGGTGAGCAAATAGGTGAGCATTTTCAATTAAATTCTTATAAATAACTGGTATGAAGAACCTGAAAAAGCCCCCCCTATTACAAGAGGAAGCCTAAACCTAATCCTATATTATATCGGAAGGAGAAAAGATTATCATGAAAATGAAAAAATCCTTACATTGAATTCAAACTGCATTATAAGGAAATTGAACGTGTAACTAAAGTAAAAAACATTGATTTAAATATTTATCATGCTAAAGAAGATACTTCAAAACTTGGCCTAAAACAAAATTCGTTAACATTTGCTTTTTATCAAGATGGTGAAGTAAAAAAGAAACTAGATTTTATCGATCTCTCAGAAGATGATATTCAGATAGTAAGCCCGAGATGCGTTTTCAGGCAGTATTGGCTGCATTACCTGGAATTGGTTCTTTGACATTTTTCCTTATTTAAAAGTGAAAACCAAAAATCATCGGAGTTATTTCCCGCAAAAGGAAGTAACTCCCTTTTCCAGAAACTTGGGCTTGATATTTTAACAAAACTCAGGCTTTGGGAATTCGACCTTGCCTCTTTAACTGCTTCAAAGTAAATAGATAAATAACATTTCTATATTATTTCCTTAAAAATCATCTATATTTGATATTTGTTTAATCTGACATTGAGATATATAATAAAAACAAGAAAAAAAGAAAGCGTTTTCAATATTTAAATACTTCGTTACTTCTCATACTATAAGGAGGATTTAAGATGAGCCAAGTAGAAAGAAAATCCAAAGTGCAGAAATTAATTGAGCAACAAAAATTCAATGAGAAAGACATTTCCAAGATGACAGATTCACAGATTGAATATTATCACTGGCTCTATTTTGATGACTCTGTTTATGATTATATGTAACTCAAATATAAAATGATAAAAAGCGGGAAAACCATTGATAATTCATGGTTTCCCGCTTTTACTTTTATACTTTCGGAAATAACCTCTTGCAAACCCACTATTTTGTAACAAGTGAGTTTCAGTTGCTTTTTGACCTTGCTGGCTTTCAGCTTCCTTCCTTTTCCCTCCATTCCTGACACTGAAGACATATTAACGATAACTTCCATTGCATAATGAATGTTGTTTTCTTCAACCTGGTATTCATCAAGAATAGGTTTTTTATTTAAGAAATAATCGTCCTTATCCTTTTTTTTATTTAATGCTTTATGTTCTGGTAACATCAATGCTGCTTGCCATTTAATGATTCCTCTATCACGAATTGTACCCATTAGAAAGATCCCTCCCTTTCATTCATTATATACGAACTGGTGTTCTTCTTATACCTAAATTAATTTTTGCTACCAAAGAAAATTCCATAAGACTTCAAATTTTGAGTTTATTCTTAAATCATCGAAAAAACGCCATAACTAAAACCCATTTAAAACCCTTTATAATCAACTAAAAACACTTATGCGTAATCTAGTATTAATTTCACATTTAGAAGCCATTAAAACCTATTTTCATGCGTTTAAAGGCTATATTGACGACCGATATTCTAACGATTACAATAGGTTTGCTGGTGTCGACAACCAATCATTTATTGGGAGGAAAACCATATTGGAGTTTATTTTTTATTTAGTTTTAATTTTATTTTTCACAAAAATTGCTGGAGATATATCAGTACATATTACAAGTGCAATGGACATTGTGGGTTCTGTAACCTTTAATTTAGATAGCCAGCTTAGAATCCTCGGTACGACTAACCATCCTGCAAGTATAGCCACTAGGAAAAATATTAACTTTTTACCTATTAATAAACCTAATGATATTTCCTCACCAGTTCCTAAAAAGCTTAGCATCACTGCTAATATTATTACTACAAGAACGTCGTCAACAACTGCTGCACCCAGAATGGTACTTCCTTCACGAGAGTTTAGTTTGTTCATATCCTTTAGAACTTGTACAGTAATACTCACTGAAGTTGCACTTAGAAGAACACCTATAAAAAGGGAATACTCCATACTTAAACCAAACAATTCACCAACACCAAAGCCTCCAAGGAAAGGTAAAAGAATACCGAGAACCGCAACTGCAAAGGCAGATTTCCAGTTTTTCTTTAATTGTTCTAGGTCTGTTTCTAGACCTGCTATAAACATAAGTAATAAAACACCGATCCCTGAAAAATAATGAATAAACTCATTATTATTCAACCAGCCCAAAACAGCAGGACCCAAAATGATTCCGATTATTAGCTTTCCAATACCGATGGTTGACCTAAACGAATTAAACTGATCCTTAGTAAGAAGCTATTGACTTATTTCACAAACGCGCCCGATCTTATTATAAGTTCAGCTTTAACCAAGTGAACCAAAACCTTCCAAACGTAGTATTTGGAAGGTTATTTGGCATACTCATTTTTAGTATATCCGTAAGTTTTAAATCTTTTGTTGAAAAATGTTGACAACTATAGGCTGGTTTTGCTGAATAATATACTCCTTATTTTTTCATAATTAATAATAATTTTATTCAAGTTAGAATATTTTATCATGATGAACCATTGAACGTTTACGCCGTATCCAGAAAAATTAAATAGCCTGAGTCCTTATGAATTCAGGACTCAGGCTGAATAAATTGTTGCCCTTTCAATACTTTCCCATTGAAAGGGTTCACTCCACAAAAACGATAGCTGTATTACACCAATAGTTCCTTTCCTTGTTGGTGTCTCTCGCTTTGTATATCTTTCATTACAAGCTTATTCAATCTATTCATGAACTCTTTGTAATAACCTGACTGATAGTGGGAGAACGTGTTCCCGAATGGATGATCATGTTGTCCTATATACTTTGTATCTTTTAAGCTAATTACCTTACAGCCCGGGATGCATTGTAAGAACCAAGAATTAAGCTTATCCCAGAAATAATTGTTTCTTTGAATGATATGCGCCCGTGGGAACTTCTTGATGGATCCATCTGCATCAAAATATTGGGAAGTGAAACCTCCAACATTAAGGATGATTCGATCTTCAGGAAGGTATTCCTTAATCCTTTCTGCAAATTGAATCATGGCTTCCTTCCATAAGGCAAAGTAGGCTTCATTATTGGCATGTGTAACGACTTCATAATTCATGAATTCCTTAAAGTACTTGCTTTGTCTTAAAGCAAGACTTGCACTAACATATGTGTCATCATTTATTTTAATTAGGTCTCGTGCAGCATCTGCGTATAAATCGATGATCAAGTAATCAGGCTTCAATTCGCTTACCTGATCAAAGAAGTTCTTCTCAAAGTCATTTTGAATAAAATACTTGTTGTATGCCGTTACATCATCCATCTTATCAATATCTATTTCCCTAGGGGTAGAAACCATGCTAACAATAGATGAATGGAATTGCGTCAACACGCAACTGTAATTCTTCTTATAACTTGGATTAAAATAACTTGTCGAATTGAAAGGATTTCGACTAAAACATGAGCCTAATACCGCAACTTTCACTGCATCATGCTGATGTTTATTAGAGTCTATAAAATAGAAAGAGAAATGACCTTGTCCGTTTACATACGGTTTAAACTTAAAGGATGGATTCGTACTCATGATTTCGTACGAATATTTCTCTTTTTTAAGTTCTTCTGAAGGGTTTACAACTATATCCGTAATTCTACCATCCAACGTAGTTAAACGTACAAGCATATCCCATACATCTCCATGACGGATCACTTCTTCGTGTAGAAGTTCTGACATTGATAATTCTGCTTGAAAATGGGCGTTTAACAAGGGGATTTCAATTACTTTTTCTGTATAGTACACATTTTCTTTCCCAACCGTATACCGCTTTTTGAAAACTATATATGATTCGAATTCATTGAAATTCCATATATCATATTCATGAGAAGAAACTGTCCCAGTAAGCTGTACACTATTGTTTTCAAATTTGAGCTGCGAAAGGTTTATTTTTAGTTCGTTTGATCTTATAAACAGGGAAATGGAATTCTTACCAGTAACATATGGCTTGATTCTATATAAATCATTATGGGCAAACTTAAAATAATTGAAATTAAAAAGTCCTTTATTTCCGCTTGAGCACATCAATGGAGATTCAACTATTAACCCATCTTTACTTCTTAATTCGATAAATAGGTCCCATATAAGATTCTTATTCAAGTTATAGTTCTCAAATATATCATTAATATTTAGAGAGAAATCTAATGGATTTACTTCTGAAAGAGAGTCAAACACCATAGATTCGTAATACTCGAAAAGGTGTTCTTGCTCTCTTTTTTTAATCTTTAATCGAATGGAATAGCGATTCCAATCCTTATAATCCGAAATGGCTGAATTGCTCAACTGAACTGATAAATTGAAGACACCCTCATTAAAAGTGGCATGACCAATAGTTGCTGTAATCTCATTTTTCAATATATATAATGATACGCCGTTTTCCCCAGTAATGTATGGTTTTAATTTAAAAAGCTTATTATCTAAGCTTACGTAGTCACTTCTGTCTAATGTTAGTGAAGTATTTGCTTCCAGTTTGAAATAATTATCCCCAGACAATAAAAACAAGTCCCAAATCATTCCGTTATCTAGGTAAATTCCTTGCAGTAAATCGTTCATGTCTTTATGAAAACCAAATTCACTACCGTTAATCATGAGTGGAAATGTATATTCTTCTGGATATTCTAATCCATGTTCTATTTCCCTTCTTCTAATACAAAGGAAATAGTTATCTTCTAATGCAGCTTCTGCTTTACCATTCAGGGATAATACCCCATTGCTGTATCCCAAATTAGTTACTAAAACACTCATATTATCCTCCTTAATAATAGAATAAGAATACTTTGTTTAAACTAAGGAATTTACTGGTTGATTATTCGTGTTGTATAAATTTTCGTTGATTGTTTCTTCCCATATTTTCCCGATGTTCTCTATTTCGTAACGCTTAACATTATTAATGCCGTTTTTTGCGAAATATTTCCTTTTGTCTGCATTACCCATTAGTTCCATTAAGGACTCTGCAAATTTCTCTACATTTCCATCTTCTACGAGTACCCCATCTTCATTTTGAGCAATGATTTCACTCGGTCCCTTCGGACAATCAAAGCTCACTACTGGCACACCACATTGCATAGCCTCTACTATGACCATTCCAAATCCTTCAAACCTGGAGCTTAATGCATAAATAGAAGCTTTAGACAGTTCTATATCAATATGCTGGGTTGATCCCATTAAAATAACATGATTATAAAGTTTATACTTTGTAATTAGATCTTGAAGGTTGTTTTTCTCACGGCCATCTCCAAAAATTTTCAGCTTCCAATCTGGATATTGTTGATTTACAATTTTGAATGCCTCAATTAATAGATCGAATCCTTTTTGTGGCACTAAACGACCAGCTGCAATGATAGTCTTGGAATCCAAAGGAGATATCACACCTTGTAAATTTGGAATAGAGTTGGTGATTTTCTTTACTTTCACTTTTCCACCTTTTAGAAGTTGTGTGTAGTCCATTGTATCCTCATCTGTTAATGTGGCCAAATAATCCAGCTTACCATAATGTTTTAAAATGGATTTCTTCATGTTTTCAGGATAGATGGAGAAATTTAAATGCTCTTGTCCAATAATACGAACCTCTTTATTCGCATATTTACTAGCAAAGATGTTGAAGCTTGGCCTTGTGGTGACTAAAATCCCTGAACTAATCGTTTTTAGAAAGTTATACAACTTTATATCTGTCAGTAACGAAAAGAAATGATACCCCTCGTCATCAGGATGAATAAGTCTGCTTTTCATTTTAGTTAACTTATTAGCTGTTTTTGTTTTTAAGCTTGTATCATCTTTTCTTCTGCTTGCTACATCGTGAAGGACAATAATTTTGATTCTGGGATCAATTTCAAAAAAGGGTACTTTACGATATCGAAAGACACTAATGATTTCTACATCGTAACCAGATTGAGCTAAATAGTTCGTCACATTTAGAACAGTCCGTACTGTGCCACCCATTCCATAAATATCAAACACTAAGAATCGAATTTTCACAACGGTCACCCCAATTCTATTCATTTTTAAATAAAGTTTCTATTGTTCTTTTAGAGGCTTTTCCGTCTTCTAAATGGCAGAATTTCTCTCTGAAACTTTTGTATCTCTGATTATATAATTTCTCTACTTTGTTAACATTTTCAATTGCATGAAAGAGCTGCTGTTCATTAAGGACTATCGGTCCTGGAGCTTCCGTCTGAAAGTCCATATAGAAACCACGAACCTGAGAACCGTAACGTGATAAATCATAGGTGAAGAAAATGATCGGTCTGTTTATATTTGCAAAATCGAACATGACAGATGAATAATCTGTAATTAACAAGTCAGAAATTAAGTACAATTCTTGAATATCGTCATAACTTGAAACATTGTAGATAAAGTCTTCAAATCCTTCAATCTTAATACGGGTAGCATCCCGGTAATGTAATCGAAGCAGTAAGACATATTCTTCTCCGAAATGTTCTTTGAAACTATTTAAGTTGAATTTAAATTCATATGGCTTATGTTGATTTCCGTTATGAAAATCATAGTCTCTCCATGTAGGAGCATACAGGATAACCTTTTTGTTTGTTGGAATATTAAGTCTTTCCTTAATTTGCACTGCTTTCCCTTCAAGGTTTGGTTTATAGAAAATATCATTACGAGGGTATCCAACATCTAACATCTGCTTTTCGAATTTGAACGCTCTCTTTAATATGGTTGATGTGTACTCATTTGGTCCTATTAGATAATCCCACCTTGCATTTCGTCTGCATATCTGAGGGGATGTATTTTCTGCATAGGATGGAGAGTTAGGGTCGATATCAAATCCGAGCTTTTTCAATGGTGTACCATGCCATGTTTGAAGATGTACTGTCTTTTCTCTTTTTTCATAAAAGTCAGGGAAGTTTCCGTTATTTACGAAATATTTAGAAGTAGCCATATAATAATAATATTTGAGGGAATGTGGTCGTACTAGAATTGGATTCCCAGGCACTTCTTGTTTAAGATTATTTAAGACCCATATAGGTTTGATATTCCGTTTTTGCTCAAGCATTTCTTCGTAGATGGCTTTTGGACTACAAGAATAGCTTTTTCCATGAAAACTTTGGAAGACGACATTCTTCTTTTTAATAGGAAGAATTTTATTACAAGCCTTATAAAAGCGAAGGCCCCATTTAGTCAGTAGTCCTTTATACTTACTTGATTGTCTTAAACGATCCTCTAAGGTTACGATTACCTTAGCTGGATCAATATTCATGGTAAATGGGATGATACCTAATTCGTGAAAAATTTCACACTGAATTAGGTCAAAGTTTATATCCTTGAGCAAGGAATCGCTTAATTCCGTAAGTCCTTGGTTAACTAAATCTACGGATGCTATAAATTGGAACTCAAGATTAGTTTTTCCCGTCTTTTCTGTTTGCCATGTAGCTGGGAAATCGTAGGTTTTACCAAATTTCCCTTTAATCGTTAGTTTACCTATGTTAGTTGTAGGGAAGTCGAGATTAGGCGGTTGGATATTTAGCTTTCCAACTATAGAAAGAATCCCTTTTTCTATTGCAACTTTTTCAATTGACTTTACGGCAAGAGAGTCTCTAGAAAATATAGACACTTCTTCATGAAGGGTATAATACGGCTTTATAGATAGGATTTTCCCTTCTTTATTAGAGAACATCTGTTGGGGTATTGAGACTAACTTTTGTTTATTCATAATGCCATCCAAACGGGTCACTAAACGATACATTTGTCCTTCTATCAAAAGGTATAAATCCCAAACTCCGGCTGTGAAAATGCCCTTTTCTAAAAGTTCTTTTACTTTGAATGTGTGAGTAAAACAAGACTGATAGATTTCAACACCGAAGTGGTATTCTTCACCAGACTGACGTTCCTTCACAACAATATCGGTGTTGTTATGGGAAACTCTCTTGGCCTTATCACGTGAAATGACACTGCCTAACAAGGTGATTTCTCCATTTTCGGAATATATTGCGTCAACTTCAGCCTGTAAGTTTTCTTTAGTCACTAATAAAGCAATTCTATGACTCTCTTCATCTATATTAATGTAAATATTCTTAATCCCGTCAGAAGACTGGAAAACGGCTGTTTTATTGAAATCTATTGTCGGTGAAATCACAATCGGTAGAATCATCTCTTGATTCTTAAAGGTCATTTTAATATGGAGGTCTGTTGATTTTTCATCTAATAACTCATAAGAATTTTTGGAGAAGTCAAGATGAATATCGAACCCTGTCCAATCATACTTATTGTCTGTTCGTCCGAAAAATGTTGAAACATCCTGACGCGCCACATTATGAATATCCATATTTAGTTCATTATTCCCTGAACGAAGAATAAGCTGCTTCCTTACATCTTTAGCCTTCTCTACACTCCATGAGGGAACTAAAAAATATCCACTTAACATTAAACTACCGTTTTCTTCAAGGGCAAAATTTTCTATCTTGAGGATAGCTTTACTTTCCTCGCATTTAAAAGATAAATTCCCTTTAATGGTGGAATAAGGAACTAACGAAATATTTGAGTTTGTTAAATAAAAAGGGGGTAATTCAATGGATTCTGTAAGTTTATTTTTGACCCGAAATTTACTTATAGTTCCTTCTTTTTCATTTTGTAGATAAGCATCCCAGATTCCCGTTGTAAGGTAGTTAATATAATTATCTATAGAAATATCTATACTTAAAATATCGGTTTCTCCGTACTCGTTTACTGGAAACTTCAAAACCTGTTGTGATGATCTCTCGATTAATGTGAAAGACACTGTTCCTTCTTTTACCATTTCATCTGTTTTCAATGTGATGTTTAATATTTCACCTTGGTACTTGATATCAAACAAAGAACACTCTGACTGTTCCTTTGGAAGCCATAATAATTCTAAAACCTTCATGTTGCACCTCTCAAATCAAAAAATATAATGAGTTTTTAACTCACAAGGTTCTGTTGTTTGTGAAAAAAACTTTTAACAGTCACGGATCATGAGTGTTAATAGAATTCCTAGTCTCCAAACTTATTAAGTTTTGATAAAATCCGTAAGAAAATCATATCTTTTGGGAAGTATTCATTTGTAAAAAGAGGAGTTTGTTTTTTGCATGAACCAATTCCCAATTGTATAATGTATTTTGCGATAATTTTACATAAAATTCATATATTTTTTACAATAACCTAATATTTTAAACAAAATTGAGTATATCATACCATCTAGTTACAAACCATAAGGATTTTTTGTTTGTAATTACGTAAGGATAGGGAATATAGTTGAAAGATGAAATTAGAACCATATACATCCGTTTATTACATTGAACCACAGAAGCTTAATTTATACTTATCTCAAAATGGTAAACTATTCGAAATAAAGATTGTTAAAAAATAAGTGTTTTAGCTGATATGTTACTATCAAACTACTGACAAAAGGAATTATCTTTCAAATGAACAAAAAACAACGTGTAATAAACAAACCAATAAAAGTAACTTTTATCATCATCTGTTTTATTTTTGCCTTTTTTATTATTCTCGAAGGCATCGAATCATTGAAAGACAATGAGTCGTCTAAATCTGTCTTCAATGTACAAGCTTTGGGTGCAAAAGGGGATCGTATTCATAACGATACGAAAGTAATTCAAGAAACCTTAGACTTGGCTAAGACAAGCAATACGCCGATCAAGATTTTCATTCCAAAAGGAACATATAAACTTACAAATACGTTACGTATATATAAAAATACTCATTTAGTTCTAGAAGACGGTGCTGTGCTATTGCGTAGTCATGACAATACAATTATGGTCAATGGTGACGCTGGGGCTATGTACACGGATTATAATGGACATGGCAATATTACTATAGAGGGTGGAATCTGGGATGGCAATATCACAAACTACCCAGACCCGTTCAATGCTATTGGAATTGCAAGAGGTAAAAATATTACCATAAGAAATATAGAAGTTAGAGATATAGCCAGTGGTCATGCTATTGATTTAAACGCTTCCAAAAATGTCGTAATAGAAAATAGCGAATTTTTGGGATTTAAGGACACAACACCTGACCACTCCCGCTTTTATTCAGAAGCTATCCAAGTTTCTGAGCATACTAAATTGGGTTTTAGTCAATATGGAGAGTATGATGGAACACCTTCCAAAAATGTCACAATTCGCAACTGTTACTTTGGTGCTAGTGGAACGAAGGGCACAATTGCTTGGCCAGTAGGAATTGGAAACCATGGTTCTGTCCACAACAAATTCAGCACGGATATTAAGATACACGATAACATATTTAGAGGAATTACCTTCGTAGCGATTCGTAACTTTAAATGGAAAGATACTACCATCCAAAACAATACTTTTTTAGATGGTAACAGAGGGATAGCCCTTTCTAACCCTAATGGAAAAGGGGAATCTTCGAAAACGTCTGATGGTATTCAAACTGGACTACCACAATCAGGTAGTCATACGACGATATCGAAAAACACATTTGAAAATACTCGTAGAGAGAATATATATGGTGAGGGTTGGCCTAACCATTCAACTATTGCAAAAATAGAGTCCGTTATTATATCTGATAACGTCTTTAATCATCAACTTGGTGGTAATCAAAGGCCTAACATTTATCTCAACTGGGTAGATGATGTATATATTTCAAACAATAGGATCTCCAATGCCTATCTCGGAATATATTTGGGATTTGCTAGTAATGTAACGATCAGTAAAAATACGTTGGAAAATATTGTGACTGATGGATTATTAGTAGACGAACCTGATAAAAACTATCAACATAAAGGATATACAAATAATATTGAAGTAACGCAAAATAATCTCTCGAATTTTGGTAAAATGGGGCTGTTTATTCAATATACAAAAGGATTTACTATCAAAGAAAATAAAATTATAACTAGCCCTGAGAAAAACAGTATTCAGGTGGACAATTTGTCCAGCAATGGTGAAATTTTAGAAAACACGATTATTACAGATGTGAATCAATAAAAATAATAATGAAAAAGACAACTTAGTGTATGGAATGAGAAAGAAATAGAGAATAGAGGAAAAAGACTAGCTGAAGGGCGTAAATGTCGCACAAGAAGGAACCACTAAATATCTAGTGCTAAAGGAAAAAACGGATCTTCTTGAAAGGTCTCAATATATTCAAAATCATTTTTACTTTAAGACAGTAAGCCTATATATGAATGGATGACATCCCTGTTTCCAGCAAAGGTATATAAAATGAAGAATCCCATGTTAAAAACGTTACAAAAATGTTAATTGATTATGACATAAAAATTACATATTATAGTATAGTAGGTAAAATGGATCAATAAACGGATATCTAATAAAGGAACTCATAAATTCATGTGTTTTTTTATTAGATTTTTGTTGTGTTCTTAGATAAATAAAATAATCGGGGGAATTAAATTTGAAAAAAGTAAAAAAAGCAATAATTCCAGCAGCAGGGTTAGGTACTAGATTTTTACCAGCTACGAAAGCTATGCCAAAGGAAATGTTACCAATTGTAGATAAACCAACAATTCAATACATTATTGAAGAAGCGGTGGCATCAGGAATCGAAGATATTATTATTGTTACGGGTAAAGGGAAGCGCGCAATAGAAGACCACTTCGATAATGCTCCAGAACTCGAACGGAACTTACTAGAAAAAGGAAAATTAGACGTTCTAGATAAAGTACGTTATCCTTCAGATCTTGCGAATATTCACTATATACGACAAAAAGAGCCAAAAGGACTAGGACATGCTGTTTGGTGTGCACGTAATTTCATTGGAGACGAACCATTTGCCGTGCTTTTAGGTGATGATATTGTTCAAAGTGATACTCCATGTGTACGTCAATTGATTAATCAATATGAACAAACAGGCTCTTCTATTATAGGAGTACAAAAAGTACCACACAATGAGACACATCGTTATGGAGTTATTGATCCTTCTACTATAGAAGGTAGACGTTATCAAGTGAGTAATTTTGTTGAAAAGCCAATGCAAGGGACTGCACCATCTAATTTAGCAATAATGGGACGTTATGTCTTAACACCTGAAATATTTGAGTTCTTGGAAAACCAAGAAACAGGTGCCGGTGGGGAAATCCAATTGACAGACGCTATTCAAAAGTTGAATGAGATGCAAAGGGTCTACGCTTATGATTTCTACGGAAATAGGTTTGATGTTGGTGAGAAATTAGGGTTTGTAAAAACTACAATTGAGTTTGCATTGCAACACGAAGAATTACGTAGTGACGTCCTTAAAATTATGGAAGAATTGCTTAAGAAAGAAATGATTCATAATTAAACCGAGATATTGAACTTACAATATTTTCGAAAAGGTTTTGTTTATTAAAAGTGCATAAATCCAATGTAAGAGTTTGTTTGCACAAGCTTATCACAGCTACTCTAAAAGGTTTTCCTTCTTCTCATTTCTTATCATAAAACTCTCGTAATCTCTTATTATGAGGAAGGGTTTCATCGTTGTTTTCTATTTGCGACAGTCAAGATAGAACATATATCAGCCATATACAAAGCTTGTCGTAATCTGCTAGAGCCTCTTTTGATAATTCGATTGTAAGTACCTTTGAATTTGCCAGATTCAAATACACTTGGATCAAGACCGGCAAATGCGACTAGTTTCTTAGGGTGATTAAACCTTTCAATTCCCCCAATTTCAGAAATAATCGTGGTTGCGATTTTTTCACCGATACCGGGAATTGATCGGATAATCTTAGATTCTTCAATACTTTTTGCTAAAGCATCTATCTCATTTCCAAGCATGGATAGATGTTTTTTGTGTTCAAAGAGCTAATTAATATACATATCTAAGATTAGGGCATTCAGACATCAACACGACGATGAACATTTACGCTCATATGACAAAAAATATCGAAGAAAAGACCTCCCATAAGTTCAGTGAACTTACGAAAGGTCTCCTCTAATTGGTGAAGTAAATTTGTTTCAAAAACTGAAAGTTAGCAAAAAGTTAGCATTTCACTAATCTCCACCTTACAAACCCCTATATATCAAGGGTTCTAGGCGATGATTACATCATGCCGCCCATGCCGCCCATGCCGCCCATGTCAGGCATGCCCATGCCGCCAGCGCCTGCAGGTTCTGGTTTGTCAGCAACGACAGCTTCTGTAGTTAAGAACATGGCTGCTACAGAACCAGCGTTTTGTAGAGCTGAACGAGTTACTTTAGTAGGATCGACGATACCTGATTCGATCATGTTCACCCATTGTCCAGTAGCTGCGTTGAAGCCAGTGCCTACTGCTTCGCCTTTAAGGCGCTCTACGATTACAGAGCCTTCAAGTCCAGCATTGTGAGCGATTTGACGAACAGGCTCTTCGATGGCACGAAGAACGATTTTCACGCCTGTTGCTACGTCGCCTTCCGCTTGGATTTCAGCGATTTTATTGTATACGTTTAGAAGTGCTGTACCACCACCAGCTACGATACCTTCTTCAACAGCGGCACGAGTGGAGTTCAATGCATCTTCAATACGAAGTTTACGTTCTTTCAATTCTGTTTCAGTAGCTGCACCGACTTTGATTACCGCTACGCCACCAGCTAATTTAGCAAGGCGTTCTTGTAATTTTTCACGGTCGAATTCAGAAGTTGTTTCTTCTAATTGAACACGGATTTGGTTTACACGAGCTTGGATTTGAGCTGTATCTCCAGATCCTTCAACGATCGTTGTATTTTCTTTTGTAACAACCACTTTAGACGCACGGCCTAATGAATCGATTGTTGCAGATTTAAGATCAAGTCCGATTTCTTCAGTGATTACTTCGCCGCCTGTAAGAGCTGCGATGTCTTCAAGCATTGCTTTACGACGGTCACCGAATCCAGGAGCTTTAACCGCAACAGCGTTGAATGTTCCACGAAGTTTGTTCACAACAAGAGTTGCAAGTGCTTCGCCTTCTACATCTTCAGCAATCAATAATAGCGGTTTTCCTTGTTGTACAACTTGCTCAAGTACAGGAAGGATTTCTTGGATATTCGTGATTTTTTTATCAGTGATCAAGATATATGGATTCTCAAGGACAGCTTCCATTTTATCTGAATCAGTAACCATGTATGGAGATGCATATCCGCGATCGAATTGCATACCTTCTACTACGTCCAACTCAGTTGTGAAACCTTTAGACTCTTCGATTGTGATGACGCCGTCGTTACCAACGCGCTCCATTGCTTCCGCAATCAGTTGGCCCACTTCTTCATCAGCTGAAGAGATGGCAGCAACTTGTGCGATTGATTCTTTGTTTTCAACAGGTTGGGAAATGGCTTTCAATTCTGCAATTGCAGTATTGACCGCTTTCTCGATTCCTTTACGGATACCCATTGGGTTAGCACCAGCTGTTACGTTTTTAAGACCTTCACGGATCATCGCTTGCGCAAGAACCGTTGCAGTAGTTGTACCGTCACCAGCTACGTCGTTTGTTTTGCTTGCTACTTCAGCAACCAATTTCGCACCCATGTTTTCGAATGCATCTTCCAATTCGATTTCTTTAGCGATCGTCACACCGTCATTTGTGATAAGCGGCGAACCGAATTTTTTCTCAAGAACCACGTTACGACCTTTTGGTCCAAGCGTTACTTTAACTGCATCTGCAAGTGCGTCCACACCGCGAAGCATGGAGCGGCGAGCTTCTTCACTAAATTTAATTTCTTTAGCCATTTATAAGTACCTCCCTAAAATTTAAGAAAATTTTCGTTCAGTTAAGTATGATGTATAATTAGCCGATAACAGCTAGAATGTCGCTTTCACGTAAAATTAAGTATTCAGTGTCTTCGTATTTAACTTCAGTACCTGCATATTTTGAGAAGATAATTAGATCGCCTTGGGCAACCTCTAAAGCAACACGTTCGCCATTTTCAAGGACACGGCCAGTACCAACTGCTACTACCTTACCTTCTTGTGGCTTTTCTTTAGCAGTATCAGGAAGAACAATACCGCTTGCAGTTTTTTCTTCAGTTTGAACTAGTTCAATAATAACGCGATCACCTAATGGTTTTAACAAGTGAAACAACCTCCTCATATTCTCTTGATAATTTGTTTCATGATTATTAGCACTCTTCATCATCGAGTGCTAACACATTTATAATATTAAATAAACCGAGCCTTTTTTGCAAGTATCTTATTGAAAATTTTTTATTAATTTCTGATAAATTACGGGTAAACTACTTTAGCATAATGATTTCCTAAACATAGTCATTGAAATGTCATGTTAGGGGTACCTTTAAGTGGTGTTCTTCCCCAATTTTTGATACCATTTTGTAGTATGCGTTTATAGATTGTCCCCATGTCAGTAACGTTCCAAGCGGATGGGTGACTATAAAAGGAGTTTTCATTTTTGAAAAAAGAATATTGGTTCGTCATCATCACTTATATTGCCATGCAATTATCCAGTATTGTCGGGGTACCCATTTTCATGCTGATCGGGTCTTATACCGGAATGCCGGCTGATGAACTCGAAGTGAAATCTGCAGCATACTGGATAGTTTTCAGTTTTCTCGCTGCTTTATTCTTGATTCTTTTTTTAATGAGAAAAGATATGAGGGAAAAGTTGGACACGAGAAACCAAACTTCCGTATCCATGTCCATATTATGGGCAATTGCAGGAGTGTTCATGGCTCTTTTTGCGCAAAGCATTGCCGGAAGCATTGAACAAATGCTTGGGGTGGAGTCTGAATCTGAAAATACGCAGCAACTCATTTCACTCATTTACAAAGTCCCCATGGTCATTTTCGTCACTTCAGTAATTGGACCTATATTGGAAGAATTAATTTTCCGTAAAATCATTTTCGGATCACTTCATAAACGCTTTAACTTCTTTATTTCAGCTTTAATCAGCTCAGTTATTTTCGGCTTGGCGCATGGTGAATTTGAACATCTTCTTTTATATACGGCAATGGGCTTCACTTTTGCTTTCCTTTATGCGAAAACAGGCCGCATTCTCGTATCCATGAGCGCTCATATTGCGATGAACACGCTTGTTATCATCCTTCAAGTGGTATATCGGGAGGATATTGAGAAGATGCTAGATACTGCACAGGCCTTCATCGGAGGTTTATTATGAAACGGCAATCACCATTATTCATGGGCATCATTTATGCAGGCTTAGGAGCTCTTTTTACCGCTATCGCAATTCAAACCGTCAATTCTTCAGGATGGGGACTCTTTGCCTACATACTTGTCCTTATTGCGACTCTTGATTTTGGATCGGGATTGCGCATGATCATGCTGCACTTTAAGATTAAAGCCGCACAAAAAAATAAGAAAAAATAAAAAAACGCTGCATAGCTGCAGCGTTTTTTCATTCCTCCAAAGCGGCTTCTTCCACTACCGGATAATGTTTCAGGAAGTAGATGAGCGACTGAAGTTCCACGGCCAGGTCAATGTGGTGGACCCTTATGGATGGCGGCACGGTCAGCCGTGCAGGAGTGAAATTCAATATTCCTTTTATGTCAGCTTTGACTAGACGATCGGTTATCGTCTGGGCTACCTGTGCAGGCACTGTCAATATAGCCGCAGTAATATTATTTTCCTGCAATAGTGTATCGATTTGATCCATATGGTAGATGGGCACATCAGCTATTCGCTTGCCGACCTTTTCTTCAGAAACTTCGAAAGCCATTTCAATTTTTGTATTATTATTTTTCATGAAATTGTAATTTAAAAAAGCGGTTCCTAAATTCCCCACTCCAATTAAAGCGACTTTGGTCAATTCGTCTTGATCTAGTGTTTTCCTGAAGAAGGATAATAAATAATTGACATTGTAGCCGTAGCCTTTTTTCCCAAGCGCGCCAAAGTAGGAAAAATCACGGCGAATGGTAGCAGAATCCACTTTTACGGCTTCACTTAGCTCAGCCGAGGAAACTCTTTGTTTGCCTGAGGAATGTAAGTTCTTTAAAAATCGATAATACAATGGCAACCTTTTGGCTGTTGCCTGCGGTATCTTTGGGTCATGGTTCATTGTTCTTCCCCGCCTTCACACATGCTTTTCAACTTAATCTCTATCTGTTCGTTTTACTTGCCTTTTATAATCGCTACTAGACACTCCGCCTGTTTTCTCCACTAAGAATGTAGGCCCGATCACCATTCCCTTATCAATGGCCTTACACATGTCATAAACAGTCAAGGCAGTCACGGATGCAGCTGTTAACGCTTCCATTTCCACACCTGTACTCCCTTTTGTCTTAGCTTCCGTTTCAATCCTAAGCCTATATCCTTGTTCTTCTTTTTCCCAATCAAAGGCTATATTGACCCCTTGCAGAGCAATGGGATGGCACATCGGAATTATATTGGATGTATTTTTGCTGGCCATGATTCCTGCAACTTGTGCAACAGCCAGTACATCACCTTTTTTCATTTTATGGTTCGTGACCAATTCATATATTTCATCATTCAATAAAATGCTCGACTGAGCCACTGCCGTCCGGGTTGTTTCAGGCTTAGCACTCACATCGACCATTTTGGCCCTGCCCTGTTCATTAAAATGCGTTAAGTCTCCCATTTAAGTAACCCCTCCTAAATCATACACTATTATTCCACTTTATGTAACAGCTTTTCTTTCAGCTTGGAACCAAGCTGTTGCCGATAATAACTAAAATACGTTAAACTAACAGTAATCAATTGAGGTGAAATCTATGATTTTATTACAAATCAATCAACTATCGAAATATTATGGAGCTGAACTTATTTTATCAAATATGAAGCTCGAAGTTCAAAATAAAGATCGAATTGCCCTTGTCGGCCGAAATGGCGCCGGCAAATCCACTCTGCTAAAAATCATAGCCGGGCAGCTTTCCCATGATGGCGGTGAAATAATCAAACCAAAAGGCGTCACCATCGGCTATATGGCCCAGGATACTGGATTGGAATCCGAATTGACCATTTGGGATGAAATGCTTACTGTATTCACTGATCTTATAGAGCAGGAAAAGGAACTGCGTCGCCTTGAGGCTGATATGGCCAGACCTGACATCTTTGAAAACGAAACGGTTTACCAAAAAGTGCTGAATGAATACGACACTTTGATGGTGGCATTCAAAGAGAAGGGCGGTTATCAATATGAAGCGGATATCCGTTCCGTATTGCATGGTCTTCAGTTTGCCGACTTTGACTATTCTACCCCAATTTCCACTTTAAGCGGCGGGCAAAAAACAAGGCTTGCATTAGGTAAGCTGCTTTTAAGGAAACCGGATATATTGATTCTGGATGAGCCGACGAACCATTTGGATATCGAAACCCTCTCTTGGCTTGAACAATATTTACAAGGCTACCAGGGAGCTGTCCTCATTGTTTCCCATGACCGCTATTTTTTAGATAAAGTAGTAAACCTGGTTTATGAGATTTCCCGGAATAACATGAAAAAATACCATGGTAATTATAGTTCTTACCTAGAGGGAAAAGCGGAAGATTATGAGCGGGACATGAAACTGTTCGAGAAACAGCAAGGGGAAATCGAAAAGCTTCGCGATTTTGTCCAACGTAATATCACAAGGGCTTCCACAACGAAAAGAGCACAAAGCAGACGTAAACAGCTCGAAAAGATGGATGTACTGGACAAGCCGCAAGGTGATGAAAAATCGGCGAATTTTTCTTTCCAGATTGAAAGGCAAAGCGGAAATGAAGTACTCCACCTCCAGGACCTGGCTCTCGGATACGAAGGGGAAACGGTATCAAAGAATATTAATTCCCGGATGACAAAAGGAGAGAGCATAGCTCTTGTCGGACCAAATGGAGTTGGAAAATCAACTTTATTGAAAACGATCATTTCCAAGCTGCCTGCCCTTTCTGGGGATTTCCGTTTTGGAACGAACGTAGAAGTCAGCTACTACGATCAAGAGCAGGCTAACCTTGTTTCCAATAAACGCGTACTCAATGAATTATGGGACGACTATCCCCTTAAACCGGAAAAGGACATTCGCACCGTACTAGGTAATTTCCTATTTAGCGGGGACGATGTTTTGAAAACCGTTTCCACACTAAGCGGGGGCGAAAAGGCTCGGCTTGCTCTAGCCAAAATGATGATGCAAAAAGGGAATTTTTTAATTCTTGATGAACCAACGAACCATTTGGACCTCGATAGTAAATTGGTGCTTGAAAATGCATTAATTGATTATCCGGGAACTATTCTATTCGTCTCACATGACCGTTATTTCATAAACCGGATAGCAACGAAAGTGATAGAGCTCTCCAAAGACGGCAACGAAGAATTCCTCGGTGATTATGATTACTATCTAGAGAAGAAACAGGAGCAAGCGGAAATCCAAGCACTTGAACAGCAGGATCAGGCTAAAACTTTAGATGCGGCTGTAGAAAAAACAAATTACAAAATTGATAAAGAAGCAAAAAAAGCTGAACGCCAGCGAAAACGGCGCATTGAGGAAATCGAGACAGCCATGGAGCTTCTTGAAACCGAAATAAACGAATATAATGACCTCCTATGTGATCCAAATGTTTTTCAGGACCACGAAAAAGTATTGGAAGTCCAAACAAAACTTGATCATGCACAAGAAAGTTTGGATCAGCTTCTCGAAGAATGGGCTGAACTGGAAGAGTGATAAAAGACCGAGTCAATTGACTCGGTCTTTTTCTTTTCCAACCAAAGTGTCGCTTGAAAGTTATCCACAAACTTGTTAACAAACCACTTACCGCTTATTAGCCATTAATTTGAGTTATACACATTATCCACAGAAACATATCCACTTATCCACAAAAACACCCCTTTATACACATGCAGGATGATTATCAAAAAAACTTTATCCACAGAATATTCTATTATTTTATTAACACGATAAAAAGACAGGATGCCAAAGTGAGCGATCCTGTCTTCTCGTCCATTAAAATGCTTCTATATCCAATCCAGGATTTCCGTTCAAATCCAAACCGGATCTCTTTCCCTTTTCAAACATGACACTGCCAGCAGCACCAATCATGGCAGCATTGTCTGTACAAAGATAGAGGGGCGGAATGGATATATCCATAGGTAAATCCTTAAAAGCTTCCGTTAATGCTTCCCTAAGGCCTTTATTTGCCGCAACTCCTCCAGCAAGCAATACCTGTTTCACATTATATTCCTTTGCAGCCTTCACAGCTTTCATTACAAGCACTTCTATCACGCTTGCTTGGAAACTTGCCGCTAAATCTTTAGGTTCAATTTTTTCCCCGCGCTGTTCTGCATTATGCAAAGTGTTGATTACCGCTGATTTCAACCCGCTGAAAGAAAAGTCATAGCTGCCATCCAACCATGCCCTAGGCAGTTTCAAGGTTGGTGAGCCTTCTTGCGCAAGCCTATCGATATGAGGCCCGCCAGGATAAGGGAGCCCCAAGGTTCGAGCCACTTTATCATACGCCTCTCCTGCTGCATCATCCCGCGTCTCCCCGATCACCTTGAAAGAACCCGGTTCTTCTAAAAGCACCAATTCCGTATGACCTCCCGAAACGACTAAAGAAAGCGCAGGATACTCAATCTCCTGAATAAGCCGATTTGCATAGATATGACCAGCGATATGATGCGTACCGACAATCGGGATTCCATGTGCGAAAGCTACAGCCTTCGCCGCATTCACACCTATTAATAGAGCCCCTACAAGGCCGGGACCTTCAGTAACGGCAATGGCATCCAAGTCTTCATATGTCACACCCGCTTGCAGCAGCGCTTCTTCAAGAACAATCGTAATTTGTTCTACATGATGACGGGAAGCTATTTCCGGGACGACACCGCCAAAACGTTTATGGCTTTCTATTTGTGAAGCCACGACATTACTCAGTATCTCCGTTCCATTTTTTATGACGGCTGCCGCAGTTTCATCACAGCTTGTTTCAATTCCTAATATAATTTGATTTTTTTTCATGAAAAATTCACCCACATAACATAAGCATCCTCTTGATTGTCTGTATAATAATTCTTTCGGATTCCGCCCTTTTGGAAACCAAGTTTTTCATAAAGCGAAATGGCTACGGCATTACTGACACGGACCTCAAGTGTCATCCTCACCACACCCATTGAAATGGAGATTTCAATCATCTTCCTGAGCAAAGCTTCTCCAAGCTTTTGCCCTCGGTATTCTGGTAATATCGCAATATTGGTTATGTGCGATTCATCAATGACGATCCAGGCACCGCAATAACCGGCAATTTTCCCTTCATCCTCTATCACCATGTATACAGCATATTGATTATGATTCAATTCATTAAAAAAAGCTTCCCGGCTCCAAGGCAAAGTAAAAGACTGCTTTTCCACATTAAGCACTTGGTCGATATCTGCCGTATTCATCTTTCGGAACGTCAATGTTTTACTCATAATAATCGGTCGCTTTCCTTGTTTATTTCCCCTGCTGTTCAAGCCACTTAGCTTCTGCTTCAGCCATGCGGATATAATTCGGTACAAACTGGTGAACATCCACTTCAGTCTTATCAAGACCAATGAAGGCCAGTTCGCTTGGCCTTGAATTATATGACTGTACTGGAGCAAATACCGCTAATTCGCCTAATGCATCGGTAATTGCATCCCGATGGATGTCCACATCTTGACCAACAAATAAAACAGGACGATTTAATTCCTTCAATTGATTCGCCCACTCAGAGGATAGAATATTACAATCTTCAATGACTGTCTTTAAAGAATCCTTTTCCATTTCATATAATCCAGTATAAATCTGCCCTCTTCTTGCATCGAACAAGGGAGATATCAACCCGTTAAAATAACGTCCATTAGCTGCTAAAACCTCTAAGCTGGAAACACCTGATAACGGAATCTGAAGCGTCCAGGCCAAGCTTTTCGCTATCGTCACTCCAATCCTGACCCCTGTATAGGAGCCTGGACCTTGAGCGACCACTATCTTAGTCAATTCCTTCGGTTTAGTATCGCAGTCCCTCAACAGTGTTTCAATTGCTGGCATTACCCGCACCGAATGATTTTTCTTTAGGTTCGTCGTATACTCACCAATTACTTGATTCCCGTTTACAAGTGCAATCCCTAATGTGAAATTCGATGTATCTATAGCTAAAACCTTCATCAAATAATCTCCTTACATAACTTTACATATCGTTCGCCTTTGGCTTCCAAAACAATACGCCGGCTTGTATCGCCCAAACGATAGATATAAATGGTCAAGATTTCCTCTGGGAGGTGATCCTTTATTAAATGGGCCCATTCAACGACAGTCACACCATCACCATCAAAATATTCATCAAAGCCTAAATCTTCTTCCGATTCACTTACCCGATAGACATCCATATGATACAAAGGCAAGCGACCCATGTACTCCTTTATTATCGTAAAGGTAGGGCTATTCACCATTCTGGTAACACCCAATCCTTTAGCCAGCCCTTTTGTGAATGCAGTCTTCCCTGCACCCAAGTCACCTTCTAGAGCCAGCACATCTCCACTGGAAAGCTTTTGTGCCAATTTGTGCGCAAATTGCGCTGTTTCTTCCTCATTCTGAGAAATCCATTCAACATGTTGCATATATCAATCACCTTTATCATTATTAGGAAAACGTCCGTCCTATAGTTCATGTCGAGAACCGAACAAAAACCATTCTATATGTAGTTTACCTTGTTTCAAAAGAAGAAACAAATAAGTTAAGGACATATTATTCGAATTTCAGATAAAACAAAAAAACGAAACCTAAGTTTCGTTTTTTTCATGATTGCGGGGACAGGATTTGAACCTGCGACCTTCGGGTTATGAGCCCGACGAGCTACCGGACTGCTCCACCCCGCGACGGTATAAATGTTTCTTTTATAAATATAGTATTCCCGTTTATTCAAAAAGAATACAGCTTGGCGGCGTCCTACTCTCACAGGGGGAAACCCCCAACTACCATTGGCGCTGAAGAGCTTAACTGCCGTGTTCGGAATGGGAACGGGTGTGACCTCTTCGCTATCGCCACCAAACATTTAATCTTTTTAGCACATTTATTATCATAACATGTATGAAGTCAAAATGCAAGAAGAAATTTTCATTCCTTCAAAACTAGATAATAAGAAGAAGGTATTTCATTTTTTTAAAGCGTTGGTTAAGTCCTCGATCTATTAGTATCAGTCAGCTCCACATGTCACCATGCTTCCACCTCTGACCTATCAACCTGATCATCTTTCAGGGATCTTACTAGCTTGCGCCATGGGAAATCTCATCTTGAGGGGGGCTTCATGCTT
>NZ_JBFTMS010000040.1:0-39683 GCF_056397085.1 Peribacillus sp. 05N428
GCGGCTCTTCCTATCGTAGGCGAATCAGGCCTTGAAGTGGATCGCGGCAAAGCAACCGTCAATGAGTATTTGCAATCCAAATCCCATAATGACGTATTCGTTGTCGGCGACAGTGCCGTTGCGTTCCCTCCAGAAGGCGGCCGTCCATATGCTCCTACTGCACAAAATGCTTGGCAAATGGGTGAGCTTGTTGGATACAACCTATATGCAGCCTTTGAAGGCAAGAAACTTGAAGTATTCTCACCTGTAAACTCAGGTACACTTGCGAGCCTTGGCCGTAAGGATGCAGTGGCAACCGTTGGGGCCAATAACACGTCCCTTAAAGGCCTGCCGGCTACATTGATGAAAGAAGCAAGTAATGTTCGCTACCTATCACACATCAAAGCCCTATTCAGCCTGGCTTATTAATTCATTATCACCGTGACATGTTCACGGTGCATGCCCTTTATTCCCGTTTGGGAGGAAGGGCATTTTTCATATCAAAAAAGGCGGGAACCCGCTGAAGGGGTCCCGCCATATTTCACTCTACATTACTATGTTTGGAATAAGTAAGCTCGTGGCTTATGGACTCCGTTAATGAATAGTCCAAGCATACTGCATCACATAAAACATGTACACATTGATCAAACAAAGAACTTAACGGCTGGACGCTTTTCGTTTCATGTTCCAAGCGATTTTTCGTTGCTGCCGGTATCACCAAGACCTCATGAGAGACATTCGCTAATTCCGATTGGTCATTCGTCGTGATCGAAAACACCTTGCATCCCACTTCCCTGCCTTTTGCTGCAACGGATATCACACTTTTGGTCGAGCCGCTCCCGCTAATGGCTATGATCAGATCGCCTTTCGAAATAGAAGGAGTAATCGTTTCCCCGACTGCATAGACGTTTAAGCCAAGGTGCATCAATCTCATCGCAAAGGATTTGGCCATGAAGCCCGATCTGCCTTCACCCACGATGAAGATCCTTGTGCCGGACCGTAAATGTTTTAGGAGCGCATCCGTTACCCCTCCGTCCATCTTGTGAAATACACCGTTCATTTCTTCTAAAATAACCCCAACTTCCTTATTCAAACTTCCTTCACACCTTTCTTCCCATTCACTGTTTCCTTAAATAGACGGGCAGCTTCTGCTGGATCCTTTGCTTTTGTAATCGCCGAGCCAACGATGATGACATCCAGCCCCTTCCTGACCATTACAGGCAAGGACGAAAGAGTGATCCCTCCTGCTGCAGCCCTCAAGGACCCAGCATGATTTCTCATATTGATCATGGCATGACCCGAATTTTCCTGGCTGTCCTTGCTTACATGCTCACAGAATATCGCCTGCCTGTAAATCCGTAATTGCTCAAGCCGGGTATCGGATACATTCAATAAATCAATCATGATCTGCCCCTTGTATTCACTCGCTTTTTCCAGGCATTTTTGGATGGTTACATCTGAAGCAGCCCCCATTACCGTAGCTACATCAGCCCCGCTTTGAAAGCAAAGATCCATTTCATAAGCCGCATTGTCCATCGTCTTCATGTCGGCAACGATTTTTTTATCCGGAAAGTGATTTTTCATTTCTTTGATGCTATTCACTCCGAACTCTTTAATCAGGGAAGTCCCCACCTCAATCCAATCAATCGAGGCTTCCACGCTTCGTGCCATTTCAATGGCTTCCTCCATATTCATGCGATCCAACGCCAGCTGAATTTTCATGACGAAACCGCCTCCATTTGCTTGACTGACGTAACCGCAGGCTTTTTAACCATCAATGTGAGTAACGCTGAAATCAATAAAGATCCCGCCATGAAAATATAGGATGCTCCGGGCCCGCCGGTCAATCCGTTTAAATATCCGACGAAATAGGCACCTACAAATGAGCCAAGCGCCCCCATACTATTAATCAGGGCCATTGCCCCGCCAGCCACATTCCTTGGGAGGATTTCAGGAATGATGGCAAAGAACGGTCCATACGGTGCATACATCGCACCGCCTGCAATAACCAACAAGGCATATGAAAGCCAGAAATTCGATGTGCCGAGCATGAAAGACCCGAAGAATGCGATTGCCCCCACAAGCAGCGATGTCCAAACGAACGTTTTTCGATTTAATGTTTTATCCGAAAAATAGGATAGTGCCAGCATCGAAATGACCGCTAATAAATAAGGTCCGGATGAAAGCCAGCCCGTTGCCACTATATCCATGCTCGACGCTTGTTTAATAATGGACGGCAGCCACATGACGAACCCATAAACCCCGATGCTCCACATGAAGTATTGAATACTGAGCACGATGACCTGCTTTGACTTAAAAGCTTCCCTATAATTTTTCACAGGTTTTAATGCAGCCTGTTCTTTCTGGAGGGTCGCTTCCATTTCTTGCTTTTCCTGATCTGTAAGCCACTTGGCATCTTTGGGACGGTCATTGACGAGCTTATACCAGATAAACGCCCACAGGACAGCCGGAAGTCCTTCAATGATGAACAGCCATCTCCAGTCGAATGCCTTCAATAGGTAACCGGAAAGGATCGACATCCACAATACAGTAACTGGATTCCCCAGAATCAAAAAGGTGTTGGCCCGGGAGCGTTCTTCTTTTAGAAACCAGTGGCTTAGAAAAACGAGCATCGCGGGCATAACAGCGCTTTCAACAACACCAAGCAAGAAGCGAATCGGATAGAGCCATGCCACACTTGTCGCCATCCCCGTCAATGTCGCCAGTCCTCCCCAGAGAATCAAGCTCCAAAAAATCAGGATTTTGGCACTTTTCTTTTCTGCGTAATGTGCACCTGGAACTTGAAAGAAGAAATAACCAAGGAAAAACAGCGCGGCCAGAAAGGAGGATACCCCGGCTGTGATATTAAGGTCTTCCCCCATTCCTCCCGCTACGCCAAACCCATAGTTGGCACGGTCGAGATAGGCGAGACTGTATGTGATGAACACTAAGGGGATCAATCTCATCCACCTTTTTCTCGAAGCTACTTGTAATTGAGACATGATTGAAGCACTCCTTTTTTCATAAAGTGTTCTAGCTCTTCCATATTAGGGAGGCCTTCGTGATCTCCGGAAGACATCACGGCCTTGGCCCCTATCGCATTTCCGCGTAAAACTGCTTCTTCATTCGATGCCCCTTCCAGTAAAGCGCTAATTACCCCGACAGCAAACCCGTCTCCTGCCCCTACGGTATCCACGACTTCCGTTACGGTAAAACCAGGTACCTCCTTCCTTTCATTTTGGGTTGCAAAGTAGGCTCCTTCTTCCCCGAGTTTAATCACCACAAGCTTAACACCGAGTTCGAGGTAGTAACTGGCGATATCCTCCTTGTTGCTGTATCCTGTAAGAATTTCACCTTCCTGTATTCCAGGAAGCAGCCAATCCGCCTCTTCCGCAAACATATTGACGATGCTGATCATCTCCCTTTCATTCGGCCAGAGTGATGGACGCAGATTTGGATCGAATGAAACGGTTACACCCTTTTGTTTCAGATGATTCAAGACTTGCCATGACAGCTCTCTGAAACTGCCGGAAATGGCAGGAGGTATCCCCGTTAAATGCAGGTGCTGTGTTGAAGGGAGTTTCTCCAAGGGAAAGTCCTCCAGGGAAATCTTGCTGGCGCTTGAATTCTTCCTAAAGTATTCAACGACCGGATCTCCTTGTTCGACTTTGGATTTTAACTGGAACCCAGTTGGATGGAGTGGATCCATCAAAACATTGGAGACATCCACCCCCTCATTTGTGAGCGTTTTCATAATCATGCGCCCGAACGAATCATCGCCCACCTTGCTCATCCATGCAGTCTTAATCCCTAACCTTGACAGGCCGATTGCCACATTGGTTTCGGCCCCTGCCACCATAACGCTTATAACGCATGCAATCATCGAGGCTGCCCGAATCCTCAGCAATGAACATCGCCATTGCCTCTCCCATAGTCAGTACTTTAAGCTCGTTCATGGCTGACCTCCTGTTCCATTTTCATAAGAGAAATATAAGTCGCTGCATTTTCCAATGTTACCGGGAACTCAATCGCTACCGGACAAGCGCCATTAAACTTTTCCAATAACTCCATTACCTCAGGCAGCAGCGGCATCGATACCGGCTCAGTCACCCAACCCTCTTTCTCGCGCTTCACTTGCTTCAAATGAATATAGTCCACATATCCCGCTAAATCCTTCGCAGCTTCCATTGGAACTTCTTCTGTATACAGCCAATTGCCCGTATCAAATGTCAATCTAATCGGGATATCCAACTTTTCGGAGCAACTCAGGAAATGAGCGATCCGGTTTACATTTCCACCGCCAAGCGTCTGATCGTTCTCGATGGTGATTTTCAATTCACGGTTTTGCAGATTTTCCACCAAGGCTTCATTCATTCGAAACATATCTGTTTCAAAAAAATCGTAGTTTCCTAGAGGCATCTTCAGCAATTCCGCTCCCAATTCATCCGCTTCCCTTGCCAAGCATTTAAAACCTATTTCATTCATTTGATGGTTTGAACCGATCAGGAAATCAGGAGCGGAATAATAAATGGCCAAGTTAAGTTCCCTGCATAAGGCACCCAATTCTTCCAGAGAATCATCCGGCGTCAACAATTCCTTTCTAATTTCGATTCCATCAGCTCCAGCGGCTGCTACGAGTTTTATGATTTCAAGATGTCCGAGCGCTTGAAGCCTTTCGGCCGGTATTGAATTCATGCATACAAATACTTTCATATTAATCCTCCTGACCCCCAAATGGTATCGGTACCATTTTGTGAGTTAATAAAGTCTTCAAGTTTAGAAGACTTATGATTTTTGTATAAATGGAGTTGTTTCCCTTATATTCAATTTCGCTTGATACGCCATTGTCTGCGCTGGGGAAGCCTGTCCATCAATGCGCCGCAGGATCATTTCCATAGCAGCGACCCCGATTTGGTATGTGGGCTGTTCAATCGTTGTAATGCCCGAATAAACGATGGTGCTCCAATCCGGATTATCAAATCCCATCATTGCTAAATCTTCCGGGACCGACAGTTTCTTTTCTTGTAAAAGTAAAATTAATTTTAATAGCACGACACTATTTGCCGTCAATATAGCTCTTGATACGCCTTTTGAGTCATCTAAAAAATGCTGGAGCTTTGACTCGACATCTTTTAAATCATCGACATTGACCTCATAAACATCTTCTGAACTCGGATGACTGTGGCTCATCAACGTTTGCTGAAAGGATAGCCGCCGCTCATGCCTGGTACTGACATTGCTGGCAGGTTCACTGAAAAATGCAATTCGTTCATAATTTTGGCCAACCAAATAATTGACAGCTTGTGAAGTAGCCTGAAAATTATCCAATCCTACCGTATCGATTTCAAGATCCGGCACCTTCCGATCCAAAAGGATGACCGGGGTCTTTTGCTCTTGCATCTGTTTTAGCATATCGTGATTACCGCCAGTCGTATGAATGATAAGCCCGTCGATGCGATGGGATAAAAGCATATCAAAATAGCCTCTTTCCTTCTCGGGGTTATTATCCGAATTGCAAATCATCAGATTATATCCATTCTGGCTGCATATATCCTCAGCCCCCCGAAGGATGGCCGTCGTATATGGATTGTTGATGTCCGCCACGATGATTCCAATCAAATAACTCTTATTGCTTTTGAGCCCTCTTGCCATCGTGTTTGGGCGGTACTCCATTTTGTTGATCGCCAGCTCGATTTTCTTACGGGTTTTGTCAGAGAGTTCATCAAATCTCCCCCCTAAATACCGGGAAACAGAGGTCTTTGAAACACCTGCTTCTCTAGCAACATCGTAAATTGTAACCTTTGCGTTTTCTTGTTTAACCATTACATTCATCCATTCGCGAATTTTGGAACCGGTTCCATTTTTATAAATATTAACACATTACCAATGAATGTCAATCCATTTTATTCAAATTCTTTTTCTTCCGCTGAAAATGGATAGCCGCATGGATCGACGCCAACTTCAAATGCCAAGCTGACAGCCCGCCTCCTTCATTTCCCCATATTAAAATACATTAACAAAATTGTATAATATAAACAGTTACAGAGAGGGGAAGGCTTTTTTTCATGAAAAATAAATATTCAAAATGGTTACTTGTTGTAGGTATATGTATGGGTGTTGCTATCGGAGGTTATTTGTATTATTCCAGTATTGCAATTGGGGGCACATCTGATAATGGTATGTGGAAAGCAAATTATAAAAAAAACTCTGATGAAACAGTTGGCGGATGGATTGGACATGTTCAACAAAAGTCTGGTGGCAAGGTCAAGATAAAAGAAGTAAGCTTTACTGATAATGGAAAAACATTAGTGGAACATAAGGGATTTACAGAAGGAAAAAGTGAAGATGGCTCTATTACAAAATTAAATCCATTATCAACGGATTTTTATTTGGGAGATCCTCCAAAAAAAGAGCATGTGTACAAGTTGCATATTACATGGGAGAAAAAAGGACAGCCCATGACAGATACCTTTCTTCTAAAATAAAAGAGCTTACGTTCATGCCAGGATTTATCTGATAAATTATGGAGCCATTTTGAAAAGATCAAAATGGCTCCTTTTATAGACATGCATTACATTTTATTCGGCGCTGAAATTCCCAATAAACTTAGCGCATCCTTCAATACGATCGCAACGGAAAAAGCGAATGAGAGCTTCATTTGTTTCCATTCATCTTCCACTAGGATTTTCGAATGTGCATAATACTTATTGAATGCACGCGATACATGCAAGCTGAATTTCGCGATTTGTGATGGATCGGCTTGTTCAAATGATTTTTGGACAATGATCGGGTATTGCTCCAGCAGCTGGATGACTGGCCACGCATATTCGCCTAAAGCGTCATATTGGATGTCCTGCTCTTTAAAATCACCTTTTTCAAGCAAGGAGGAAATTCGCGCATATGTGTACTGTACATATGGGCCCGTTTCTCCCTCAAAATTCATCATTTGCTCTAATGAAAAATCAATATCGTTCATGCGGTTATTTTTTAAATCATTAAAGATTACCGCTCCGACACCAACCTGTCTTGCAACCAGTTCTTTCTGTTCAAGCGCTTGATTTTTTTCTTCAATATTGCGCTTCGCAGTTTCGATCGCCTCTGCCAATACATCCGCAAGCAGCACGACTTTCCCTTTACGGGTCGACATTTTCTTACCGTCTTTTAGCATCATGCCAAACGCTACGTGCTGTAAGTCTTTTGACCACTCATACCCCATTTTTTCAATGACGTTAAAGAGCTGTTTAAAGTGCAGGGATTGTTCATTTCCGACCACATAAAATGTTTTCTTTGCCTCATACTGTTTTTTACGATACATGGCTGCAGCTAAATCACGTGTGGCATAAAGTGTCGCACCATCGGTTTTCGTAATCAAACACGGCGGCATATCTTCCAATTGCACGACATAGGCACCTTCTGATAGGGCAAGCAGGCCTTTTTCTTTTAGTTCCCCGACAACCGCATCCATTTTATCATTGTAAAATGCTTCGCCGGCATAGGAATCAAAACGGATGCCCAATAAATCATAAATCGTCTCGAATTCTTTTAAAGACGCATCCCTGAACCATTTCCACAATGCCAGTGCTTCCTCGTCCCCGTCTTCAAGCGACTTGAAGCTTGCGCGTGCTTGTTCATTCAATGATTCATCGGTTTCTGCTCTTTCATGGAACTTCACATAGATTTTCAATAATTCCTGAATCGGCGAAGCCTCGATTGCCTCTTTGTCGCCCCACAGCTTATACGCGACAATCAACTTACCGAATTGCGTGCCCCAATCTCCTAAATGATTGATACGCACGGCATTGTAGCCATTTTTTTCGGCAATGTTGGCCAGTGCATTCCCTATGACCGTAGAGCGTAAGTGCCCCATGGAAAAAGGCTTGGCAATATTCGGGGAGGAATAATCAATCACGACATTTCCCTTTCCAGTCTGCATCGAACCATACTGATCCTTTTCCCTTAATATCGTTTGCAGCACGTTTTCCGTCACCATCTGTTGATTGACGAAGATATTCAGATAACCTCCCACTACGTTCACTTCTTGAATCAACGTACTGTTTAATTGTTGGGCTATTTCCGACGCAATCACCTGAGGCGATTTTTTGAATTTTTTCGCAAGAGTAAAGCACGGAAAGGCGACATCACCTAACTCCATCATTTTCGGCTTTTCCATTAATTTTTCTATTTCACTTGCTGGCATTTCATTGTTCAAAGCAGTTGAAATCAATTCTGCAATTGGTTTATTCATCAACATTTTCCCTCCTAAACAAAAAAGCCCCCGCCTCTAAATAAGAGACGAGAGCATGAATTCCCGTGGTACCACTCTAGTTGCCACAAATTGCGGCCACTTTCCATTGTTAACGAGGTGACTCCCCGATATTCCCTACTGAACGTTTCAAGAAATTTCTCCAAAGTGCGCTTCATTCATCCGACCTGCATTAGGCTCCCACCATCCCTAACTCGCTTTCCATTTCAAAATGAACTACTCTCTTCATCACAGAATTTTCAATATTATAATTTAATCCATCGTACACAATTTAAAAAAACGTGTCAACAGAATTTAAGAAACAAATCCTAACCAGCCGGTAACTTCATTTTATCCTTGATGTTCGAAAAATATTTTCTTACTGTCCCAATTGTGCCGCTTTGATTGGACGGCTCAATATTGGATGGTGGACCATCGGCTAACAGCCCTAACACTCCCATTTCCCGGCCATTATGGCTGGAAGGCCCATCAATAAGCTCTGGGGAGTATATTCGCTTGCCATCCATTATGCAGCGAATCGAGCAGGCTAACTCTTCACCCGGGTTATCCTTCAATAAATAACCACTTACATCCGCCTTTAATGCGAGTTGAAAATAACCAGTCCTTCGAAATGTTGTTAAAATGACCACCTTGCATTCAAATGACCTTAATGCTTCTGCTGCCTCAAGTCCGTTCATTACAGGCATCTCCATATCCATGATACACACATCAGGCCGTAATTGGTGTACAAGAGCCATCGCTTCTTCTCCGTTACTGGCTTGCCCGACAATTTCTATATCTTCTTCAAGATTGAGTAGAGAACTTATTGCCTCTAACAGCATTTGCTGATTCTCTGCAATGACAATTCGAATCATTTTTAAGTTCTCTCCTTTATCGAGTTCCTTATATGAAGCAAAGACTCCCCAAATCCGAGGATTATTAAGGGAGTCTGGAATGATACATGAACGTTACAGTTCAGATTTCACTTGAGTGGGAACACTTTTTTTCGTTAAATATTTTATGTCCTTGAAACTGACGAAATTCTTGGATTCCTCATCCCATAAACGGAAACGGAGTGAGCGCAAGCTTGTTGCAAGAGTGATCGTCGGAACGTTCTCTAAAGGCTGCGTATTATTATGCGCCATTTCCAATTTATAGTTAGGCACCCTTGGACTTAAATGATGAACATGATGGTAACCGATATTACCAGTAAGGAACTGCATCAGTTTTGGAAGCTTATAAAAAGAACTTCCCTCCACTGCTGCCAATACATATTCCCACTCTTCATTTTCTTCAAAATAAGAGTCCTCAAATGTGTGCTGGACGTAAAACAGCCAAATGCCGATTGAACCAGAAATCATGAAAATGGAACCTTGTACCAGAAGGAAAGATTGCCAGCCTACTGCCAAGCAAAGCAATGCCGCTAAAACGACGATTAAGACATTCGTCAAATACGTATTATTTTTTTCCTTTTTTCTAGCACCTTTACGGTTAAATCTATTTTTAAGAAGGAAAACATAAATCGGTCCCAAACCAAACATGACCAATGGATTACGATAAAAACGATAAGCAAAACGAAGTTTAAACGGTGCAGCCAAATACTCATCTACCGTAAGGGTCCAAATATCACCTGTACCCCGCTTATCCAAATTACCGCTTGTTGCGTGATGCACAGAATGCTCATGTCCCCATTGATCAAACGGGAATAAAGTCAAAACACCCATGATCGTACCGACTATTCTATTCGCACGGCGGTCTTTGAAAAATGAATGATGCGTACAATCATGAAAAATGATGAATATTCTCGTCAAGAATCCTGCAGCAAACACAGCTGGGATTAAGGCTAACCAATAAGAAACGGAAAGACTTATATATGCTAGGTACCATAGAATGATGAACGGCCCCAGGGTATTGATGATCTGCCATATACTTTGCTTTGTCGTTGATTGTTCAAAAGGAGCAATTTGTTTTTTCAAGGATTTCGTATTTTGCAAGGTCATATTTCAATTGCACTTCCTTTTATTTGTCGTTATCCATAGTATAAAGAAACCAACCTGATTTTATTAGTACCAGGTGTCATGACTAGAAGATGACAAATGTCATGTACAAGTCAATTCCAGTGACAAACGTAAAAAAGGCCAACCAGGAAGAACCGGTTAACCTGTTCACATATATAGGATTTCGTTATCTTCAAAATAACAGGCTGCCTTACGTTAAAAACAGGACTGTCAATGCTTACAGTCCCATCAGTAAGCAAATGAAGGCCCGTTACTCCCCTTTTAAAAATAAATAAAGCCCATAATCCGTCGAAGTTGAGGCATAACCCATTTGTCGCAGCATGGCCGTGATATTGCCGCGATGATAGGTTCCATGATTCACGACATGCGGTACCAATTCGGCTGCACTTGTTTTCATTAGTCCGCCAGCTGGATTCTCAATTATAAGAGGCTTATCTAAATTTTCTTTTTGGCCAAGCAGCGATTTGTACCGATCGGACAACTCAATAAACATGGCCTCCATTTCCTCTAATTCCTTTGACTCCGTTTGTTCCTTCCGTTGTTCAGCCAGCTCCAATGCATGTTTCATGCTTTTACCGGAAAAAACCTCCGCCCACCCCAGATCGGAAAGATACACATGGGCCATCACACTCGATATCGATGAAAACACACTTTGAACTTCCTGATGGTAAACATCCTTTGGAAGCTCTTTTAAACGGTTGAAAATCTGATTATTTGCCCAAATGTTGAAATCATAAAACTGTAATGAAAAATTTGACATATAAACTCTCCCCTTCTATTTACAAATCAATTGCCCTTCATACGGAATAATTCGTCCCGCACGAAGGTTAGTAATGCCTTTCCACAATGTACCTCTATTTATATGGCTATTCTCCATAGTAAACTAGTAAAGTTAAATTTTACAAAGGGGAATAAAATCATTGTGAAAAAATTCTTTGGATGTTTTATCATGTTAAGCCTTCTTTGTATGTGTCTCTTTCCAACCAGTGGTCATTCATCAAGTAAAACCCAATCCATAGGTTCTGTTAAATTGGACAATACAAAAGTTTTTAGTTCTCCTAAATTAGGTTCCACTCTATTAAAGACCTTAAAGAAGGGCGAAGAGTTTCCCATCATTTCTACTTCGGTTGGGGATTCCGCGGGGCCCGTCATTCATAAAGTGAAGTCTGGAAACACACTATGGAAAATAGCAAATCAATATGGTGTTTCAGTAAGTGAGCTGCAAAAAGTAAATAAATTAACCTCTTCCGAAATAACTGTTGGCCAAAACCTGAAGATCCCCCAGAAATATAAGATCCATAAGGTTGTATCGGGCGATACATTGTGGAAGATCTCTACTAAATACAAGGTAACAACAAATGATTTGACGAAATTAAATAACTTACACACGGTTACCCTTAAAGTGGGCCAAAAATTGAAGGTTCCGGATTATTACTACCAGGTTCAATTGCTTGGCGGAAAAAAGGGCTGGATAAAGAAATCCCAGCTTCAAAAAAAGGCGCAAAATCGTATCGTCATGGGCTGGAAGCATAATGGATCGAAAGAAAGCTATACCCAGCAACTTAAACACCCCAATTTGAATGTAGTATCTCCCCGTTCTTATACGCTGACGGATACCGGTAATTACGTTTCCGTTTCTGTAGATACAAAATACATCCAAGCTGCCCATAAACAAGGAAAACAAGTTTGGCAGCTTATCGGGAATAAATTTGACCCTGTATTAACTGGTTCTGTACTAGGCAATACAAAAAAACGCCAAAAATTAGTTTCAGCTTTACGCGATTCACTTGTTAAAACGAAAAGTGATGGAATAAATGTGGATTTCGAAAACATCGACCCAAAAAATAAGAAGGACTTTGTACTTTTCATCGGCGAACTAAAAAAGGCACTAAAACCGCATGGAATTAAAGTGTCTGTGGATGTCACCCGAGAAAATGAAGACCCTTATTGGTCAAAAAGCCTAGATAGGAAAGCACTTGGCAAAATAGCGGACTATATAATCATAATGGGTTATGACGAGCATTGGGGAGGGAGCCCGGTAGCCGGGTCCGTTTCCTCGTTACCTTGGATCAAAGAAGGAACCAAGCTTTTAATGAAAGAAGTACCTGCTCATAAGATCATATTGGCTGTACCATTTTATACGAGAGAATGGGAAACCGATTTGTCGACCAAAAAAGTGAAAAGTCATGACCGTACCATGGCTGAGGTCAACAAAATCATTTCAACTCAAAAACTTAAAAAGGTATGGGATAAACAGACGCAACAAAATTACGTGGTGTATACTTCCAAAGGGAAAAAGCATCAAATTTGGATAGAAGATAAAAAATCGATGAAGCTCCGTATGGACCTGGTTAAACAAAATCATCTAGGCGGTGCAGCTGCTTGGTACATTGGATCAGAAACCCCTGACATTTGGGATGTCTATCATTTTAATCAATAGGTACATGCATAAAGGAAAAAGGCCTCACATTGTGTGCGGCCTTTTCTGCATGACATCATTTTCAGTCGGTCCAGTCGTTTTAAGTGAATAGACCACCCCAATGAATATCAAGGAAATACCCAGAATTTGAATCCCGTCCGGTTTAAATCCTGAAAGCAGAATATCCAAAAGGATGGCAACTGCCGGATCGACAAAAATCATGAAAGATACTACATTTGTAGGCAAATGGCGAATACTATTAAAAAACAGCAAATACACGACGCCTGTATGGATGATGCCGGTAAGCACCGTATAAAACCATTCGGAAGAATTTAACGTTGTATATACGGAATAATCGACAAAAGGAATCAGTAATAGAAATCCAATGAACATTTGCAGAAATGTGGTCGCATATACACTGGTCTTTGTAATGCTCTTTCCTAAAAGCATGGTTGCCGCATAGAAAAAGGCAGCAATGATCCCATACATGATGCCCTCCCATTCAGGTGATGATGATCGAAATCCATCTGTTCCCATAATGAGTAATGTGCCAATGAAGCAAAGGGAAATCGCCAAGATGGAGAATACATTCATTTTCTCCCTAAAAATGAGGCTCCCTATAATGAGTACAAGGATCGGCGCTAAATGATAAAGCGAAATGGCGATTGTCACCGATATCAGCTCAAAAGATTTAAAGAGGAATATCCAGTTTAACAAGTTGGCCACCGCGCAGAAAATGATCAGCATTACCTCCCTGCCATTCCATATTTCGTTCTTGAAATGTCCGGTAATCATCCAGGCTGCACATAAGAATACGGCAGCACAAATGCAGCGAACAAAAACCAATTCCAATGCAGGAAGTCCTGATAGTTCCGAAAAGAAACCGACAGAACCGAAGATTGTCATGGCTAGAGACAGTTGAAGAAGTGCTATTTTATTCATTTAATTTCCCCTCATGAAATTTCCATTTTTTTCATTCATACTATCATTTCTCGGGCATTCCGTCACGAGTAATGATATTCGCCCACATTTGTTCCGGAATACTTAATGTACACCTGCTATCGCGCGGCAAGGTCGTCATGATCTCGTCTTCCCTGCCTTCCATTATTTTGGCGGCCCAGTCCGGTTCCATCAGCAATTCCCTTCCTAATGCGAAAAGCGGTATATTTTTCTCAAGCACAGCATTTGCTTCCTCTGGAGTATGGATCGATCCAAGTGATATGAAACTGGTCCTGCCAGCGATGACATCGCGGAGAATTTCGGTCCTTGTCAATCCCCTGTTCAATCCGCTTCTAGGCATGGACCAGACATTTTTAACAGAAAGATGCAAATAGGAAAGCCCCTGAGTTGCCAATTCATCTACCCATGCAACTGTATCATCCATTTTCAATCCGCCTTCTTCCGGTTCTTCGGGGGAGAAGCGATACCCAATAACGAATTCCTTGTCTGCATATAGATCACGGATCCGCTTCACCTCCGCGATGACGGCAAGTGGAAAATGCATTCTATTCTCCAAACTCCCTCCCCAATGATCTCTCCGTCTGTTGGAGTGGGGTGAGAAAAACTGCTGCAGGAGATAGCCATTCGCTCCATGGATTTCCACACCGTCGAATCCTGAACGAATGGCATGGCGGGTGGCTCTTCCAAAGTCTTGAATAGTGGATAGAATTTCAGTGTGGCTCATTGACCTTGGAATGTACTCTTCGCCCATTCCTTTATAAACGCTTGCAATGATTCCGCTCGGACTAACCATTTTTTCTCCGCCTGTACAGCTTGGAAGGCTCTCGCTTCCGCCATGATGAAGCTGGAGAATGGCTTTTGCACCTTTGGATTTGATTGTTTTTGAAAGCTCAGTGAGTCCAGCGATGCTTTGTACATCATATACTTTCATTTGCCGGGGAAAGCTTGTCGCAACAGGGGAAATGGCGGCAGCGGCAGTAATGAACATGGCAGGTCCATCTGCCCTTCTTTTATAGTAGGCTAATTCCTCGTCAGAAACCAAGCCATCCTCTTGACCTGAATAAGTGGTCATCGGCGCAACTACAATCCTGTTTTTAAGAACCGTTCCATTAGAAAGCGTGTACGGTGAAAAAATTTGCCCGTATTTCCGTTTCAACATTTTCCATCACCCATTCGTATTTTAATTTGTAATGTTATTGTATTCTCGACCACATCATAAGTAAAATGAATGTTTTTCATTATTTGGATTAGAGTTTCTCATGTATAATTCATAGAAGAAGGGTGTGGGGCATTTGAATTTTTTTCAATTGGAAGTCTTTTTACATGTTGTTGAACACGGAAGTTTTACGAAAGCGGGAGACCGGATCGGACTGACTCAATCAGGCGTGAGCCATAACATTACAGCACTTGAAACGGAACTTGGTGTGACTTTATTGAAGCGTGACCGAAAAGGAATAACACTCACGACTGCGGGAGAACAAGTCATTCCACATATGCGGGCCATTGCTGCCAACCTTGCACATATCGAACAAAAGATTGCAGCTGTGAATGGAATGGAAATCGGTAAAATAACGATTGGCAGTTTTCCAAGCTTCACTGCCAGATTCATACCAAAGCTATTCTCTATCTTTAAAGAAAAATACCCTAATATCGATTTGCTGATTCATGAAGGTGGATATGAGGAAATCTTAACATGGATCGAAGAAGGAACAGTGGACATCGGCTTTGCAGCAAAACCAGTAAAGAACGTGGAATTCATCCCTCTGCTAACAGATCCTCTATCAGCTGTCGTGTACGAAGGCCATCCGCTTTCAGGGAAAACCTCATTGACCCTGGAAGACTTCGTTGATCAACCATTCATCATGCTGAGATCTGGCTGTGAAACACTCATAGAAGATAGATTCCTGGAAGCCAAGATAAAACCAAACATTTCATACGACATTAAAGACAATCAAACGGTGCTCTCAATGGTAGCGGGAAAATTAGGCATCACGATTATGCCAGACCTGGCTTTACCGGAAAAACCCGAACGCATCAAAAGCCTGCCCTTGAACCCGGAACTTTCACGGGAGATCGGATTGGTCATGAAATCAGCTAAACACCTATCACCCGTCGCCAAGGAATTTACAAAAGTCGTTCAAGATCACTTCATCGGGTAATGGGCAGTATGAAAAAAACAAGAATCCCCTTTTCATGTAAAAGGGGATTCTTGTCGTGCCAATGATCATCCCAAGAATAGATCCAGCAGATTACTGCCTGCAGATGATTGCCTATTATAAAACTCCGAATAACCGCACTGCTTGCAATACACAACCGTAAATTGATTATTCTGGACATCGAACATTTTTGACAAGCCAGTTCCTGTCATCGCTACATCCTTCTTAGCAGCATCATTGCTTCCGCATTTCATACAACCCTTTTCGCTCATGATCCTTCATCTCCCAAATTTATTAAAATGATAAATGCTTATAAATACCGGAGCTTCCCTGCACCGTTCATAATTACATATACGGATAACCTGGATAAATGGTTTCGGAATTGATGCAAAAATATGTAAATTCCAATGAGTACTGTTTTTATTGGCTGCCTTTTTTATTACGGTTAGATTTAATGGTAGGCAAAGCATTATACACACTTATTGCAAAATAATAGATTAAAATCATATGCATAGCATCACTTATAGGAACGGGGGTATCATCAAGCTTAAGAATAGCAAATAATGCATATACCTCAACAAATATGACGATGCGATAAAGAATATGTTCATAAAAAATTTCATCTATCATTACATCATTTATCCGAAAAAAAGGGGGTTTTTTCTTATTATTAGATATTTGGTCCCTCCACAGGTAGAAACTGTCTTCCTCAAAAAAAGAAAAGCTCTGTAGAAAATCCCCTTCCACAAAGCTTTCTTCAAATCTATTAGTATTTTTTTACAAAGATAGAGTAGTGACAGGCGCCTTACATTATTTACGCTTTGAAAATAATGTATTTCCTGTCCCATCTGTTTTAACTCGGAAGATGTCTTCATGACCATCTATTTTGTAGTAGATCCAATTATCCAGCATATTTATATCTGATACTTCGTTATCTAGTACTAATTGATTTTGTTCGCCATTTTTTTTCATCTTATAGATATGGTACTTATCACTTGGATTCAAGTAATAAATCCAATTTTCATCAACGATTAAGGATGAAAACTTCTGATCGGTTATTTTCGTTTCCTTACCATTTTGTTTATCGACTTTATACAAGTGCTCTTCTGTATCTGTATAATAGAGAAAATACTCATCTGCATCATCAATAATCTGAGTATACGAAACTGTATCATTCAATTTCTTTATATTTTCTCCATTTAGTGACATAGAATATAGTTTTCCTTCATCACCATCTTCACCTATAGGTTTATAAAAGTAAATCTGTTCACGACCAACGTAGAAATTTATTGTAACTTCCGGTTTTGGTGAATATATTTGAACCTTATCCGTCCCGTCCAAGTTCATTTTATAAATACCATTCTTAATCGAATCATAATAGTAAACCTGATCATTTTTTACTTGAACATAGTCAGCACCTTTGACTAATTTTTCTCTTTCCGATCCATCCAATTTTACTCGATATAACATCGGTACATCTGAAAAGGGCATTACTGTATAATAAACCCATTCCTTGATTACATTTATATCACCAAAGCCTTTTGAAGTGAGTTTTACCTCGTTTGTCCCATCTTCTTTTTTTGCCATAATGGCATTATTGCTAAAAGGAATAGTGGAATCATTAAATTTCATATAAATTAAAAGGTTGTCCTGCTTAGCGACAAATCCGTGATTGATCATATTACTATATGAATTCCCGGTTACATTTGGCATTTCAGGCGCTTCCAATCCTTTCGTTTGTTCATTTTCACAACCCATTACTAAAACTATCAGCACTAAAACAACGAAGTATTTTTTCATTTTACCTACCCTCTCATTAAAAATAACGGGCCATAGTGAAAATTGGAGATTTAGCATCAACGCCATTGTTTTTGTGGGGAATTTTAATATCTCTTTCCAATACGAACACCATATTTAAAGCTACTTTCCTAGAAATGGAACAAAGTAATTTCCAGTATTGACGAACATTATATTTTAAAAATCTTAAGAATGTTTATAGGTTCCATAAAATATCCTATCATAATAAAAAGAAAGCCAAATAAGAGTGTAGAGATAAAATCTATAGTAGACTTATTTTCATTAAATCGCTTTGTACTTTTAATAATGTAATAAAGTCCCAATAGATAAAATATTATCTGCACATATAAATAATCAGTAATGAACATTGTAATCAAAATCACCAAAAATGATAATTTTAAAAAAATATCCATTACAGTTTCATGAAAAATCTTGGAAAATACATTCTTCTTGTCGTTTTTTACTTTTTTCAAAATCTTTACACCCCTAGAAAATAACTTTGAAGTTAGTCATAGTAATGCATTATGCGTTGGTGTGGAAGTTTATAAATAATGAGTGTTTTTTTATAAGGTGATTTTCGACTATATTAAGAAAATCAAGGTCCCAATTATATGATTGGAACCTTGATTTTGTGACACTCATATTCAGAGAAATTTTGGGTTGGTTATTTTGAAATGTTCCATAAGAAGATTTAATTATACTTATTTCATTTATCATCATAGAATTATTAATGTCCAAAATCTTATTACATAATGACATCTATAATAAAACTACCTAATAGAATGATAAAAAAACATGTCCTTCCAATATAAAGTATCTTTTTCTCTATCTTTAATTGTTTCTCCAGGTAATAAATATACCCAAAAATGAATGAATTTCCTATTATAAGAATCAGAAGGTCTACTTCAAAACCTAGAATTGTATAGTTATATACCGGTATACTTTTTATATAACTAATAAGCAATACTCCTATTGCAATATATCCGAGTATAGAATTGATTATAAGGCTACTCTTCTTCATAATTTCCCCCATCTTTATTTTGATCGTACTTCATAGGGACCTGAGAAATCCCTATCTCTTTCCTTTATCTTACCTGATCTATAACTAGCCCCGTATATAATATACACTCCATTACCTTTATTTTTATTTTTAATTTTATTTCCCAATTTTTGTATCTTTTTTGTAGTCCATACTCCGGCAATTGCTACAACAGTCCTTACATACCATGGCCCCTTACCTCACTGACCCCTAGCAACAGACGTACTCGTTATTTTGGTGGATGATGGCTTATTGTTCCAAGTTAATTCATCTACATACCATTGTGCTTTTACCTCATCTACCCATATATCCGTTTTTGTATCGACATAATAAGAATGGGTAACGTAGGCAGCCAATTCAGCAGAATAAATGGTTGCACCCTTTAATTCCCCAATAACACTAAATTTAATAAATGGGTAATTGGTTCCTGTAGTGCTATCATAAAATCCTGTTTTTAATACATATTCCCCTTGTGAAGGATCCCATTCTTTATTGTAATTGTTATTCGGATAGGCACTCATCACGAATGTATCTCCCAATGCATCAATCGATACAGAAGGGTCAATATCGTCGAATGATTCATGCGTTCCCCTGATGCATAGGTCGAATTTCCAACACGTTGCCGAATTTCTGTGCGTTTTTACCAAAGTAAACCGATAATCGGGGGGCGCTGGTGAAAAATCATTAAATCACATCTGCATCATCCAATCGTATTTCTGCGACCCTTCCACCTGGTACACACCAGAATTCCAAGGTAATATTTCGTTTATGGTCAATGTATCCGATAATATCGGCTCCCTGTTCATAACTTTTATAATAATGATCTCCGTACTTCGAAAGGACGTCCGCTTTCTTACTTCCTAATTTAATGCCTTTGCTTGTTTGAAGGGAGTTTTCAAATTGGGCGTCGTCCGTACTTGAAATGATCAACCGCATGATTTTCCCTTTATCCTCGTCTGTATTGATAGAGGCCGTTTTCAACCCGCCCTTCCAATAATAATAATCATAAGCCTTATTATTATCTTGATCGATGGGTTCTCCATATTCCCTGATGAATTCTGGACTCGATATGTTATCAAACACTTTAAATCCCCCGATAGATTCATCAGACAAATCTGTTGATTTTGTCAATTTTTGAGAGAATGCCGAGTACACGTAGAGCCCTAATACCGTTCCAATAATTGTAAACACAATGACTAACTTTTGTTTATAATGCATTTTCCCCATCTTTAAATCTGCTCCATCTCTATCAGATTATTTCCGCGAAGTCCGCAATTAACTAGTGTATTGTTCATATGTATATGGAGCTACTGACTAGCAAACAGGTAGGAACTGATCCCCATTACGAACCCTCCGCCTATCCCGATCACTGCGCCTGCAACTGTCCATTGTGATATCACCATGCCCATTAGAAATAAAGAAAATCCTATAAGTCCAATTAATAGAACCATGTTTTTATTCATTTTTCACCCCTAAGCCCAACTGAATATCCTCATATTATCTTATACGGATAATTTTGGATAAAGGTTTCACTTTATGCCAGATTCAAAGCAGCAACATTCCTGTTGCATAAGAAAAACCGAAATCAGCCACAGATTTCGGTTTTTCGCTCTATTTAATTAGTGATATCTTTTTTCTGGAAGAAGAAGAAAGTTAGCGCTAAAAAGATAAGATAATAGATTCCGAGTACACCCATCGAGAATCCAAGTGTAGCTCCATCGAACATGTCTATGGTTCCGGAAATATAGCCCCTTAAATCGAGATGGGGGAATAAGACGAATTTTAACCACTCGTATTTTCCGATGAATGATTGAATGACCATATTTAATGTCGAAGAGGCAAATAGGATGAAAATGGATATACCTACTGCTAGTGCTTGGTTTTTAAATAATGTGCTTAACATGAAAGCGATGGTCGTGATGACCAGGAATCCTGGTATCCAGTAAACGATCATGTCCACGAAATATTCGCCGACTACCACCGGACTGAATTCGAAAGATGCAGGATCCATGATTTTGTCTGAATACGAACCATTGCCAAAGAATATGATTCCGATTAGATAACTGAATAGAAGCAGGCTCGCAAGTAGTAACGCTGCAAACAACAAGGAAGTAATATATTTGGAAAGAAGGATCTTCCAACGTTTATAAGGCCTGATCAACAGTTGTTTAATGGTGCCATCGGAAAATTCCGAGGAAACGAGCGAGCTGCAAACAATAACGACGAATAATGTGACAAATGATGTTAATGATGTAGTCCATTCAGCCATATAGGTCCAATTCGTGTTTAAGTCAGGGTTTATATTATCAGCCAACAGTTGCTTGTTGTAATTAATGTCTTCCATGATGGCGGCTTTTTCTTCTTCACTGATTTCCTTAGCTTCCAAAGCCTTTTCCTTTTCTTGGATATCGGCGTTTAACTCTTGCTTCCAATCTTTATTCGTTTCGTCAGGACTTAGTTTATAATCAATGACCGCAGCCCCTAATGCTGCCAATAATAGAAAAGCGATGAATATATAAGTTGATACTTTTGAAAAGATTTTCATCCATTCATTTTTTACTAAGGACATCATACAGACTCCCTCATTTCCTGCTCAGTGATTTCGAAGAATTTATCTTCCAGCGATTTTCTGGTTATGCCAATTTCAAAGACATCCAGATCATTTGCATTAAAAATCCTGTTTATATGGGCCGTTTGTTCTCGGGTGGCCGATACGGAGATTTTCTTCGCACCATTTTTTAGGATCGTAATATCCGCAAACTTTTCTTGAAGGATTTTTTTAGCTAGCTTCCCATCACTGACGGTGAATGACACTTCATTGATGGTTTCGGTTTTTTCATCAACAATATGTTCTTTCGTATGGATCAGTTTTCCCTTTTCGATAACGGCAAAACTATCACACATCAATTGCATTTCCGATAGTAAATGGGATGAAATCAATATCCCGACGCCTTCACTTGCCAGTACTTTCAAATAATCACGAAACTCGCGAATCCCCTGCGGATCCAAGCCATTCGTCGGTTCATCAAAAATCAATAATGATGGTTTATGTAAAATGGCCTGTGCCACGCCAAGGCGCTGGCGCATTCCCAATGAATAGGTTTTAACCTTCTTATCGATGGCATGATCCAGTTTGACAAGCTTAATGACCTCTTCTATTCTCTCATTGGATATGTCATTGGATGACATCCGGGCATAATGCAGGATATTCTTTCTCCCTGTCATATACTTATAAAACTCCGGATTTTCAACAATGGCCCCCAATTCATTCATCGCACCTTCGAAATCATGATCGAGGTCACTGCCATTGATCATGACCGTACCGCCCGTACGATTGATGAGACCTGTGATCATACGGATGATCGTGGTCTTCCCAGCACCATTCGGACCAAGTAAACCAAATATTTCATTGCTTTTTATTTCAAAGCTCACATTGTCTACGATGGTTGCTTTTCCAATTTTTTTAGTTAAGGATTGAACCTTAAGAACCGCTTCAGACATATAATACCTTCCTTTTTTATGAATTTCCAAAATCACACAAATTCAACATTACCATATTATGCATATTATTACTATACTGATATTCTTCTAATTGGGTATATTGAACCAATGCCTCCGCCGGCGTCAACTTCCCGCCCCCATTATCCTAAGCACTGCCTTCACTTTTTTTCTTCGAAATAGCAACAACTCCTATATATCGTTACCATTTTATACGATTACGTAAGGAGAAAGTTTCAGGATTATTTTATTTTATAAGGAAAATTCACCATAATTTATACAATATATAGGAAAATCCGATAGAAATGGCCAGACCCAATGCCAATAGAAGGATTTTTCTAATAATGGAAGGTAAGAGCTTATATATCATCATTACAATTACATCGATGAAATTCGTGGGTACTCCGGAGCCGAACTCTTTGATTTCTTTCTTTTTGCCAAATATGGCGAACCACATTATAAAAAGACCGCATAAAATAAAAATGATGGAAAAAATCTTATATCCCATTGAATGTCACCCGTTTCCTCATAGGCTAAACGATATTGTTATTATTATCTTAACTTTCTAGTTTCAAAATGAATTCTTCAACCTCTTTGCCTCTTGCATGGGAATATCCTTTGTCCTCATCGAATCTTTCAAACCCGCATTTTTCCAGCACCCGGATGGATGCAAGGTTATCCTTGGCTGCACGGGCATAAACAGGGCGTGCTTTTATTTTCGGCAAAAAATGGAGCAATGCACATGTAGCGATCCCTTTACCCCAAAATTGCTTCCCGATCCAATAACTCACTTCCGGGTTACCAAACTGTTCAAACTTGAGAATGCTGCCTGCCACACACCCGTTGCAGAGTATGGTCATTTTTTGAATATCTTGGTTCGATAAGATGTTCTTCCAATGTGTCAAAAAAGCCGCCTTGTCTGATGGATCCTTAGATGTGAAAGCAGCCATATAGTTTGCGTCAGGATCTAATTGCTGCTCGAAAAAGATAGCAAGATCACTCTCCTTGACCTCCCGCAGCCGGACTTCTGCGTCATTCGTTTGCAATCCCATAAACTCATCCCCCACACCAAAATATAACATTCATTAAAACTGGAAAAACCGAAGACTCTGCCATCTTCGGCGCGGTTTCATTCTTTCATCTTACTATAATTACCGTTGAACTGTTATTGCTCAATATGCTTGATAACGTCAGACAAGCTCTTATCCGCCATGGATCGGAGGCGTAAATGATGGTTTTCAAAAGCTAAAGCGTCCGTCACGGGATTTGGTACGATTACACACTTTAACCCAGCAGTCAGGGCCGCTTGAAGCCCATTTAACGAATCTTCAAATGCTACGGCTTCTGCAGGCTGAATGCCTAGGACTTCAATTGCCTTTACATACAAATCAGGCGCTGGTTTAACTTTCTCGACATCATCCCCTGTGATGATAATTTCAAAATAGTGTAACAGTCCGAGTTCCCCCAAATGATGAGTGACCCACTCTTTTGTCGAGCTTGAAGCGAGGGCGATTTTATATCCATTTCTTTTTGCTTCTTCTAGATAATCCTTCACACCTTCACGTGCCTGTGCTGTTTTCATCTTTACTTCATGGAGGCTTTTTGCTCTGGATTCAATTTCTTCAATATTACACCTTTCCCCCAGCTGATCTTTGAAGTACTGATTTAGCTCAGTGTTATCGGTTCCGATACATGTAACAAAATGTTCGAGAGGCAAATCAGATTTATAAAAAGCCATCGTTTCTCTATAGGCCTCATACCAAACCGTTTCCGTGTCTAAAATTAAGCCATCAAAGTCGAAAATAACTGCCTTAATCATATGATTCCCTCCTTTAACCTTACAATTGAATTTATATTAACTTAAACCTACATGAATGAATGCCCCTGTTCAACCAAACGATTCCGTTAGTTTCATATGAAACTTGATTTTTTCCCATAATTCGACAATTAATAAGGATATGGTAACCCGATGTCCGCCTCATTTCTTTTCTTTCTGTTACATGTTTTAACAATTACTTAGTGCCTTCGCGGTGTTTTTCCTTAACTGCGCCTAAAAGAGTGATAGTTTAACGAATAGTTTAATTGCAGGAAACAACGAGGAGGATAAACATGAAGAAAATTTTATTAACGATCCTAACGGCTTCTGTATTCATTCTAGGAGTTTGCATGCCAACTAAAGGCGAAGCCGCAGCTTTGGATCGCACACTTTCATTCGGAATGAGTAATAGTGATGTTAAAGACTTACAAGAATTATTACTGACAAAAGGGGTTTTTCCCTATCATGAAGCAACAGGTTACTACGGACCGATTACAAAGGAATCCGTAAAGAAGTTTCAGGAAAAATCAGGGCTGAAAGTCGATGGAATATCAGGAACACAAACGAATCAGAAAATACAGACACTGAAAAGCGGGGATATGGGAAGACCTGTAGCTGAACTGCAAAGGCTATTGAAAGCCTGGGATGTTTACTCATCAACGGTCGATGGCATTTATGGAACAGGTACAAAACAAGCAGTCATGAACTTTCAAAAGCAAAAGGGATTATCCGCTGACGGTATAGCCGGTGCACGGACCTTCAGTAAATTAGAAGAAAGAGCCAGTTCAGCAAGCTCAGCCGTTAAAGAACTGACGGTTACAAGTACAGCTTATACAGCAAGCTGCGAAGGATGTTCAGGCACTACAAGAATGGGTGTCGATTTAGAAAAATATGATGATGCCAAACTGATAGCAGTCGATCCGAACGTGATTCCGCTAGGCTCCATCGTGGAAGTCGAAGGCTACGGACAAGCCATCGCTGCAGACACGGGCGGTGCGATCAAAGGAAACAGAATCGATGTATTCATCGCAAAAGAAGCGGATGCTCTAACGTGGGGAAGAAAGCAAGTGAAGGTAAGAGTAATTAGATAATGCATGACATAAATATCGATTTACTATAAAAATAGATACATAACCAAACCGCAAAGAGCATGTAATGAATCCATTCATGCTCTTTCGGTCTGATCAAACCATTTTGTACATGATAATATCATCGATGTATTCACTTTCGCTCATCTTGAATTCTTTGATTTTACGGCCTTCTTCAACAAACCCCAGCCGTTTATACAATGATATTGCCCGATGATTTGTGGAAAAAACCCCCAAACTCACCTTTTCAATCAACGGATTGGCTTCTGCCCAATCCAATAACGCCTCAATAAGCTCTTTTCCAATTCCCATCCCTCTGAAATTTTTTCTGATCATCACCCCAAATGAGCCCTTGTGGAACATTCTCTTCCTATTTTCCGATTGAAAGGCTATCCATCCAACCACTTCTTCATCCATTTCAGCCACGATGGTTTCCCGTTCATTTTCCAATAACCTTCGTATCCAATCTCGTTGCTGTTCAGGTGTTTTATTGAATTCCTCCGATACGGCAATAAAATACTCACCTTCGGAAATAACGGAATCCTGTACATCCAAAACCGCTTCCGCATCTTCCAATTCACCAGTCCGAATCATATATGCAAGCCGATTATTTTTCATTCCTGGCATTCCAATCCCCCTTAATGAACCATGTTCGGATCGAAGTGAACAATAGTCCGTCCTTCCATGATTCTTTGTTCGATTTTTTGAACGGTGTTGGATAATGAACGATCCGCATTCTTCAAATCATACTTTTTATGAAAAAAGTTATATAACGTTAAATCCCTTAGCTTTAAAAATAGAGGAATCGTTTCGTATTCCACAGGTGCCAGGATATTTTCCGTCTCATACCCTTTTATGAATTCCCTCATGAACTTGGCAGCATATTCATCGAGCCCTTTTATCCCTTCACGTTCCAAACTCCACATCAGATAGTACAGAGGGATCGCCAAATCGCTGGCAAACCAGTGATAAGAACAGTCATCAAAGTCAAAAACATGAATCCTCCCCTCATGATAATGGAAATTGCCATTATGTATATCAGAATGAATCAAGCCAAAATTATCTTGATGAACGGAAAGGGCATTTAAATGCTTGTTGATTATTTCTTGTTGGCGGATCACTTGCTCCGGTACATCGGATTGATAAAGCTGGACATTCAATAATTCCTCTTCAAACCAATCCAGCCGTTTATATTTCGCTTCAGGCTTATAGCTTTTTGTTTGTTTATGCATTTGGCCAATGGTTCTTCCCCATTCAAAAAATAAAGGTCCATCGAAATTTTCATCAGTGACTTTCATCCTAACACCAGGAGCTTTTTCAAACAGGCAACAATAAAATTCCGTACCATCCGAGCCCTTTACAATTTCAACTAAATTCTTTTCTTTCGAAAAGAGAACTTTAGGAATTTCACTCCCATTATTCTGTAAATGCTCAATCCACTTTAGCTCAGCAAGCACTTGATCTTTTGTACGATGTGATTGATGGGTCATTCTTAAGATATATGGCGTTCCATCCCTGTAAACCTCAAATACGTAGTTCTCTGCATCTCCAAGTTTAACCGGATTCCCAGCATTCACTTGAAAAAAATCCCCAGCCAATTTCACCAATTCATTAGAAAAAATTCGTTCTACCGCTGCTTCCATGATCTTCACTCCCATTGCCAACATTATTAATAAAAACGATTTATACTATGCTTTATACGATACTAAGATGCCATTTCCCTTTATTTGTATATTATAAATCTAAAAAGTAAAGATATGTTCTTTTGCATAATCATTTATTAACGGCTCCTTCGTCTTTCTCAAAGGCTGTTTTCACATACTCTGTTGCTATTTACCAAGTAGTGAGGTGTGGTTGATTTCCCCTCCAGATGCTCGCTTTCCGCGGGGCGGGCGGTGAGCCCCCTCGGCGTAAACGCCTGTGGGGTCTCACCTGTCCCGCCGCTCCCGCAGGAGTCTCGCACTTCCGCTCCAATCAACCTTAGATAGTTTCGTTTTAAAAATAACAACCTTTACGAAAAGAGCCTTCTCAAAAAAAAAACGCCCTATAGGGCGCGTCCAAAATCAAGTATCCTTTTCTTCTTCATTCGCTATTTTATTGAACTTCAAGATCGTTTCTTCGATTACTGGATTATTGAATTCCTCTTGGATGGCTGATTGTACAAATTTATCTTCATCACCATTCATTTCATCCCAAGCATTAACTTTGTAATCTGGATCCCGATGATTTGATTTACCGTTTTGTTCCTCATTATTTGACAACTATCTTCACCTCTTAACCATAGTGGAGTTCGAACCATTCATAAGCAGAAAGAATATATCTTTTCAATAATCATCCTTGATTGAAATGGGTGAACCCGTTGAGGTATGTTGATTAACCCAGTCGAGCGATACTTTTGAAACAGCATCCCATTCAGGTATTTGGGCTTTATGTTGTTCCACCCAGCTCATGCAATATTGCGGGTCAATATTGCTTTCTTCAGATTTTGCCAAAAATGACTGAATTGTGGCTTCCGTACAATTTTCCCATGATCCACATGTATCCTGCCAAATATGTTCCATTTTCATTTGGATATTTTCATTAGCCATTGGGTTTCCTCCTTAATTAAATGTTACTTATTGATATCTTCATTAAGTATGTCCAAGGCTAAATAAATCATTACAAAAATTTGGGTTTTTCAGCGAAAGAATGAATTTACAGTCGTAAAAATGATGAATAATCTGATTACGATAAACAAAATCCGCCAAAACCAATAACTGCTTACGAAAGGAAAATCATTGCCTTCTTCAATCTCCTTTACACCTTTATACAGCCAATTGTATTGAAACAAACCAGTTTTGGAGCATTTCCAGTAAGTTTCGGGCTATTATGCGTGAATTGGGGCATATACTCGTGAATTTTTCACGCTTTTATTTGTCGAATCGGTGTTTACTCGTGAGTTTTAGCGTTTTACTCGTGAGTTTAGCCGATTTACTCGTGAGTTTCACGCTTTTACTCGTGAGTTTATTTTATATTGATTTATTCTGTCTTACATTCACTCCATAAAATGGCACAAAAAAAAGCCGAATGCTTGGACTCCGCTCATCCCGGCGACGTTCGACGAACAATCCGTTGCCGAGTTCGGTACAGAGGCACCGCTTGGCCGTCCTGGGCAGCCGGCAGATCATGCAGGCGCCTATGTGCTGCTAGCATCTGATGAAGGTGCTTATATAACAGGACAGTGCATTCATATCAATGGCGGGATCACGATGTCCTCATAAACCCAAAACGACCGAAAAGCATGGTGCTTTTCGGTCGTTTTCTTTGTGAAATTTAATTTCCTATGCCAGGCGAATTCATCAATACAATTCTCCAACCATCCGGATCTTCAATGGTAACACCTGATTTTTCCCAATATGGATTCTCCGGAAAAACCGGTTCATAGCCCATACCTTTCAACCTATTCGTGATTTCCTCAATGGTTTTACGTTCAGGAATATAAAAGACAAGCAGATTATCTTTTGATGGGGCAGGACAAGGACTGCCATCTTTATGTTGAGTTAACTCTAAATGATAGCTGGAATCCGGAAGCCCGATCATGATGCCGTCATATCCCTCGTGCCCTTCGAAAGAACCGATTTTTTTCAATCCTAATCCTTCACAATAGAAGCTTACTACCTTTTTTAGTTGATCAGTAGGACGTGCAACCCGGATCTGCGCTACTTTCATTTCAGTTGGCCATTTACTTTCCATTGTCCCATCCCTCTCTGTAAATCGAATTACATTTCTTCTTTCAAATTACTTTTACCAATATTCATGCCAAAACCTAATGCAATCGCCGCACCTAAACAACTGAAAAGACAGCCAGCTCCCAAGAAAATGGTTGGATCTGATTCACCAATCATCACTGAAGCTATACCTCCAATTGCCGGAAAAAGGGCAACCATGTATCCACTTTTCGCCCCGCCTATCTTTTCTACAAGCTTGAGGTAGAATAGCCAAGCTCCAAAGGAAGCGAATATAGTTAAATAGAACAAAGCAGATAAATATGTAATGGATGTCGGTATAGTGACTGCTTGTCCTTGGATGAACACAATGGCCGCCAAAAGAATTCCTCCTGCTGCAAATCCAAGTACATTGGCATAGATTGGGTTCACTTTCTCCCTGGCATTTCTAGCAGAGCTTGCATCGCCCAATGCAGTGAGGATGGTTCCAAGAACAGCCATCATGATGCCCTTTATATCATCGAATCCATGAATATCATGTAAACTCGGATAAATAACAATACAAACAGCCAGCACACCAATTATCCCGCCAATTAAGATACGTGAATGCAATGGCTCCTTCAAAAAAACACGAAGGGCAATGGGCGTTAAAATGACTTTCAATGAAAAAATTAACGTAACCATTGCTGCTGAACTTAAGATAGTGGCGTAATAAAGGCATAAATAGCTTAAAGCAAAATTACAAATTCCAAACACAATAATGAATGGAACATCCTTTTTCTTAGGTTTTCCTTTAGGTCTAAGCATGCACAATAAAATGAAAAATAGGATGGCCGTCAAACCTAAACGATAGGTTAAAGATAATTCTAAACTCACAGGTGTACCTTGAATCTTAACGGCAATAAAATTAAGACCCCATACTAATAAACAAAATATGTACATAAAGTTAGTCATAATGACATGACCAATTTGCGATATTGCCCACTTTCTATCAGTTTATGAAACTCGTCGTAACTGATTTTCCCATCCATAATTAAACCGCCTTCTATTAAAAATCACATATGTAATAATAAAGTAAATATTACCAATTAAAAGGGGATTGTCAATATATAAAACTACATTTCGAAAAGCCCTCCAGTTAATTTGGAGAGCTTTTCATTGGCAAACGACTATTAGCACAAACTCGGTAATTGAGTTTCGAAAACATTCCAGTTGATTTCAGAAATCCAATAAAGGAGTACAGGAAAAAAACTTAGTCTTAAACAAAATTCGGTGTGAGATCAGCCTACAGTTTTTTCAAGAAGACGTTCCAGTCGATTTCAGAAATCCGCTCCCTTTCCGCCGACTGTCTGCCAAGCCTCCTCGGCACAAGCGCCTGTGGGGTCTCGGCTAGCCAGTTTTTCGGCAGGAGTGTCGCAAATTTCTTCAATCCAATAAGGAGTAGAGGAAAAAAACTTTAAGGACCTAGTCTTATTCATAATTCGGTGTGTGATCAGCCTATAGTTTCTTCAAGAAAACATCAGCTGCTTTCAGGAAATCCGCTCCCTTACAGCCGACTGTCTGCCAAGCCTCGTCGGCACAAGCGCCTGTGGGGTCTCGGCTAGCCAGTTTTTCGGCAGGAGTGTCGCAAATTTCTTCAATCCATTCCAACCTTCAGGGTTAGGGATGCGATTCCGATTCCCTTTTGTCTAAAAACTGTGGCCAACGTCCATTAACCTTTATAGCTGACTTGTCCATTTTCAACCAATTCTTTCAGTCCCATAAACATTAAATTCCAGCCTTGTTCAGATCCATCGTGATACTCTCCGAGTGCTTTTTCGATATCGGATTGTGTCCAATTTTCTTCATGAGGAACGGTGATGTTTTGTGAAAATGTCATTTCACAGCCCTTTTGAAGTTCTTTCAGCTCAACTGTAATTGTATCTGTCTCTTCACTGAATTGCGGCATTTTAAAAGTGAACACTAATTTATTGGGACGGTCCATTTCAAGGTACTCCCCTATCGCCCGATAATCTTTTCCATCGCGATGATCAATAATCTCCCAAGTTCCTCCCACTTGCGGATCATTTTGTGCCACTTTATTTGTCCCCTCCAATGTAAAAAGCCATTTTCTCATCATCCCGGGGTCCACCCATGCAACAAATACCCTTTCAGGCATTACATCAAAATTTCTAATCATCTTTAAAGTGGTTGTCGAGTAATTTTCCATTTACATACTCCCTCCTTATATCATTTTTACATACTTTTCAATTCTTCTTTTGAGACAGCACGCCAACCGTGTGCTTCCAGTTTCTCCAAATAAGTTTCCATCCTGATTTCCTCGATTTCGATTGCAAGCGGGTGCAGGGATACCAAACATTCATTCGAAGCATAATTTATGGTAACCTTTACAACCTCATATCCATTATGAAATCGTGGATCGAACCCGGGATCATCGATTATATCCCCAGTAACAGGACGAATATCAGATTCAAATGTTTTCATCAGTAACCTATTCTTTTCTTGTTCTTTTATTGATGTAATGAAGATCATTAAATTTACTTTCATTGCAGTCTCCTTTTCTCTATCCTTAACTTCCTGCGACCTTGCTCTTGCATATGAAAAATGCTGCTGCGGCTTATTGGGATAAAGCGCCTGCCAGTTTTATAAGACTTTGGAATTCACTATTTCCTTTTTCATATATTGAAAGGAATAGATATCATTTATACCTTTATATAGTTCCCCGTTCTTGGAGAAAACTGCACTTCCATTTGGTATTGCATATATCTTTCGTTCATTTGATAGGGGAAATAATTCTCCATCTATATTATCCTCGTAATGGACCTCAACGCTAAACCCCACTAATCCTAAGCCCTTGATCACTATCGTTTCTGGATAGTCTTTATCTTTTGTGATTATGCAATCATTGCCGAAAGCTAATGAACCCGCACTATATCCAATGATTAAACCTTGAAAGTTTTTGATAATTGAGGTAAGTCCTTTTTCTTCAATTACATGGATTAACCTTTCTGGCTTTCCACCTATAAAATAGAGAATATCATGTTCTCTTATAGACTTTTTCATTTCTTTGTCTGAAAGGTCTTCAATTAATAATTCAATACTTACATTCTCCATGATTGAAAAGGCTTGTGTAATACTTGCCATCCAACTTTCATACCTGGAATTGTCGGTTGCAAAAGGGATTATTAAAATCTTAGCTTCAGGTTTAATCATTTTTGAAAGTTCCAGGAACACTTCACGTAATTCATTATTCGTGTGATTTCCGCCACCAATTAAACAAATTTCCATATATGTCCCCCATTTTATTTTTCTATGTAAAAAGGACAATACCTTTTTAGATCAACGCTCTTCATGCCCAAAGAGTATCATAAGAAAAAGTTTTAAATATCGTATTGTCTTTTAAATTCAAAAATCTCATCAACAGCTTTGTGATATCCACCCGATTTTTGAAACGATTCTTTTAAACTTGAAACAGTTTTATGGAAAGTTGGGTCGTTTAATACATGATCTGCGGCCTTACGCAGTTGTTTTGCAGTCAAGCTTTGCATTTGTAATGTAATACCGGCTCCGATACTGGCAACTTGTCCTGCAATCATCGGCTGATCCGCGCTTTGCGGGATGACAATTAGCGGAACTCCATAGTAGAGACCCTCATTGGTACTATTCATTCCGCCATGTGTGATAAATAATTTAGTGTATTTTAGCACTTCTGTTTGTGGAACATATTTTTTCACAATGAAGTTTTGGGGGATCTCTCCTAATTCAATTAGTGGGGTTTGTTGACCGACCGACATGACAACCGTGTGATTGCTATTTCCAAATGCTTCTAAACAAAGCTTATAAAAATCAAGAGACCGGTTAAAAACCGTCCCAAGAGAAATGTACAGGGGACTTTTTCCTTTGATATCAGCAAGGTCAAAGTTATCCTGCTTTATTCGTGAAGAGATGGACGGACCTACAAATTTGTAAGTTTGGTCGAATGCTTCTTTAAAAGGTTGAAACTCCCTAGTTGTATAAACGATTGAAAGTGGTGCAGGATTACAAAAAACTTCGTAAGCAGAATGGATCTCCACTTCATATTTTTCCTTCACCATTACCGTCAGTCTTTGAAATTCATCGTGTATAGCTTTACCTATTTCTGGAGGGATTTCTTTAGAAAGCTGTTCCAGCATTTTATCGAATGTTGCTTTTGTCTGTGCAAAAGAAGTACAAGAATTGATTGCGGGGAGCTTAAGGATTTGGGCAAGCATACGTCCACAGCCAAACATGGAATCATGGATGATGTAATCGAAATGCTCTCCTTTGATCTGTTCAAGCACGCTAGGTATGACGATATCTACCGTATGTAAAAGACCGTTGATTCTTTCGAGTAAATAATTTCTTCCCCCTGAGAGAAAAGCTTCTATAAATTTTTCACCGTCAATTGTTCGTACAGTAGCTCCCGTCCTCTCTATACGTTCCCGAAAAGACTCTATCGTAAAGTACACTACCTCTTCTCCACGCGAAATAAGCTCTTGCACAACTCCAATAGTTGGATTGATATGTCCTTCTGATCCAGCATTAATAAATAACACACGTGCCATTCTACCACTCCCTAAATGATTCTGTAAGAGTATGGTCACTCCCCCATACCCTTCCAAATTCAAACAATATAAATTTATCATAGTACAATACTGGAAAATCTCAAATTCTTAATCACCCTTGTAATCTAAAATTAATATCGTTCATAAAGGTCAGCCGGATTCTTAAAGGGAAAATGAGCGCTGTATGTAGCTATCGCTTTTTTCATCAGGGCAGTATAGCTGAAAAAGGTAATCCACTCATTAATAGAGAACTTATATTTCAAAATGGATTTCTTTGGAGGGAATAATGATGGCAAAGTATTTTCCGGAAATGTTAGCTGAGCATCAAAACTTCATAAAGAAACAGCATTTGTTTTTTATTGCAACGGCACCTTTGGATGCGGCGGGGCATGTAAACCTTTCTCCAAAAGGGTATGATACCCTTCGCATCCTATCATCTACCGAAATTGCGTATTTGGATCTAACTGGGAGTGGTAACGAAACAAGCGGACATATTAATGAAAATGCCCGGATCACCTTTATGTTTTGTGCATTTGAAGGTCCACCGATGATCTTGCGCTTATATGGTTCAGGCAAGGTGATTCTGCCTGAAACAGAAGAATGGGATCGGATGATAGGTCATTTTGAAATGATGCCCGGTGCAAGACAAATCATTTTAGCCAAAATTCATAAAGTCCAAACCTCTTGCGGATATAGTGTCCCCTTCATGACCTACTCCAGAGAACGTGAAACATTGAATCGGTCCAACATGAAAAAGGGTGAAGCTGAACTGGAAAATTATTTACGTGAAAAGAATTCCTCCACCATTGATGGCATTCTGACACCATTAGGGAAAAAATTATCGAATGACTCTAAAACCACCTAAAATTCTGCCTGTTACGTACAAACATAATAAAGGAGTTAAAAAAGGTATGATGCAAAAAAAGGGTTGGTGGATTTTAGTTATAGTCTCGGTTGGGATTATGATTCCTTTCATGATCCCCTATCTAACTTTAAATCCTGCTAACAGCCGTGTAGATATTACTTCGACAACACAATATTCTATACTGGTTACACATATTGGTTGCGCCTTTATTGCCTTAATAACAGGTTTTCTTCAGTTTATGGATCGTATTCATTTGAAAAATCCAAAGGTTCATCGCTATGTAGGGAGGATTTATGTTGTCAGTGTTTTTATTAGTGGAATTCTTGCTCTAGCTGTTGTCTTCTATATAGAAAACTTCACAAAAGCAGCAGCTTTTCTTACTCTGGCCATTCTGTGGTTATTCACATGTTGGAAGGGTTACCGTACAGCTGCTAAAGGACATTTTCATGCACACCGAATATGGATGATGCGCAGTTTTGGTATAACTCTAGTAGCAGTCAGTGCACGTGTACTAGTACCCGTACTTCTCATTACTTATTACACTTTTAATGGATTTATGCTTCCAGAAGGAAGAGATAAGATGATCGAGGAAGTATTGAATGTGAACATTTGGGCTGGGCTCGTTCTCAACTTTGTCATAGTGGAGTGGATGATCCTTAATAAAAAAAACGGGTAGGGAAATCAGCTAATTGGCTTGTTTAGTGAAGATTCTTTGTAACTAAAAAAAGTAACTATTCGCCGCTAAGAATAGTTACTTCAAATGAACCGGATGGGAATAAATAGGACAGGAGAGAGTTGTCCTATCTACTTTCATTATATGGAGTAACGATTACAAGGTGAATAAATTATCTGTTAGAAAAAAATCCGAAGAAACTTTGCTTAACCTGCCCCTATAGTTCGATAAGAAAAGGAGCTGCAAAAGCAACTCCTTTAGATACGAGAAACATTCTTTTAAACTGTTACGAGTTTATATGTTACATCAGGCGAACTACTTATATCGCCTTTTCTGTCTATGCTTGAATTAAAGCGTGACAATGATCGGTCCATTTTTAGTAAGGATAATCGTATGTTCCACTTGAGCTACAAAGCTTTTTTCAGTAGCATAGGTCCAACCGTCTTCTTTTTGGAATACTTCTTCTTCAAAGGTTGAGATAAATGGTTCGAATGCGATAACCATCCCTTCCTTTAATATTTCATTATCCCATGGATCATAATAATTACAAATATGGTCAGGTGCTTCGTGTATTCTACGTCCAACACCATGTCCTGTAAGGTTTTTGATAACCGTGAACCCATGCTGTCTCGCTGTTTCGAACACCGCTTTTCCGATTCTGCTTTTTTTGGAACCGGGTTTTGCTTTCTTAAGGCCCGCTTCAAATGCCTTTTTGGCGACGTCGCATAATTTCGCTAATACTTCTTCTCCTTCGCCTACTACAAATGAGATTCCTGTATCTGCGAAATAACCGTTCTTTGAAGCGGATACATCTATATTTACTATATCCCCTTCACGAATAACCCGATCACCCGGAATGCCATGCGCCACTTCATCATTTAGGCTGATGCAAGTATAGCCAGGAAAATCATATACACCTTTTGGAGCTGAAACTGCACCCGCTTGTTCTAAACGTTCCCCAGCTATATCATCAAGTTCTTTGGTCGTTATGCCCGGAATTGTTCTTTGTACCAATTCATCTCTAATGGAGGCAATAATTTTGCCAATTTCCTTCAAACCATTAAAATCATCTTCTGTTTTTGCAATCATTTTTTTCTACCTCATTATCTTTTATCATCAATAAACTATATAAGCATTCATTATACCCTTTATTTTAGCGAAAAATAAAAGCAATGTACATAATTGGGTACGATGCCCCTCAGCTTGAATTTTTCTTCAATCAAGAAAAAGACAACAACATTTGCAGCAGTACCTTTTTTTATCCTATAATGATGCGCTCTTTAGGATAGTGATACGCATGTTTTAATGGTTTGCCCTCCATACTGAATAAAAAGGTAACCATCCCGATTTTCCCTATAAACATTAAAGTCATGATTACGACCTTCCCGGCAGTACTCAAATCCGGTGTAATGCCAAGCGAAAGGCCTACAGTGCCAAAAGCAGGGGCGCCAATAGCCCTTTCTGGTATTTTTCCCCATTCATATGCTTTTCCAAATGGGACACCGAGTCCTTTGAGTTTTCTCACTCTCGTTCTTGGCAACTTCCATTGTTTCCATAAGCTCTGATTATCACGAAAATGCTAGATTAAAGCATGAACCCCCAACAGGCAATTAGTAAATCCAGGTTTAAGTATTGGAGGAGTTGAATGAGATTATGGTCATGTTAATGCCATTCTTATCGAAGACCAAGGCTTCTTTTTTCGGGAGGTGTTGATTCTTGGACGGATGGAGCTACTACGGACTGGTAAGCAAAAGTAAAATAATATGTTAGATTTCCTTACATCAGTAGTGACAAAGGGCAATAATATTTATATGATTAATTCAAGAACTAGAAGCAGCAGGTGAGTATGGGTGAATTCTTCTTTTAAAAAACAGCTGTCGCAGTTATATAATGACATCAACCAAGAAATTTATAGTGCGGGAGTTAGTAAGCAAACAATTGATATCCAGGATAATCGCATTGTCATTTTTGCGCAGACGAAGCGCTCCCCTTTAATCTCAGTATTAAGTGAAAGGTATTCTGAGCTGACCTTATCCGTCGATGGGGCTTTAGCCAAGGAATATAAACTTCGATTAAAAGAAAACATTGAGAAGCGATTTGGAGTGAAGGTCAACACCATATTTAAGGATTACGATTCTACAAGTGATCATGCTTGTACGGTGATTTACCTAGAACAATCACTTGGTATCTAACCAACCTTATTATTGGAGAAATTTTGATTTATCATTTTTTCTTCACGGACTTGTTTCAAGGATTCAGGAGCTTAAATTTCGTTATACGTGGTTTAGGAGCCGTAGATATAGGAGGAGACCCCTTCTATTTCTGCGGCTTTTTTTATAAAACAAATTAAGGGGGAATAAAGGTGAATTCAAAAGTATTCTCGTTAGGATTCCAGCACGTCATGGCGATGTATGCTGGGGCGATTCTTGTTCCATTGCTTGTTGGGAGGGCATTAAACCTTACTCCGGAGCAATTGGCTTACTTGGTCGCCATTGACTTATTAACCTGCGGTATCGCTACCTTACTGCAAGCGTGGAAAAACAAATATTTTGGAATTGGTCTACCCGTTGTATTGGGTGCTTCTTTTGTTGCCCTGTCGCCGATGATCGCTATCGGATCACAATATGGTATTCCTGCCATTTACGGATCCATTATAGTAGCAGGACTCTTCATTTTTTTATTTGCTCGCTATCTTGGAAAACTCGTAAAGTTCTTTCCAATTGTTGTCACGGGAACTGTCGTCGTGATCATTGGACTATCGTTAATTCCATCGGGAATTAGAAATATGGCTGGCGGAGCAGGGAATCCGGACTTCGGAAGCTTAGATAACTTGATGTTGTCCATGGGTGTCATCGCTATTATTCTTATTATCAATCGTTTCTTTAAAGGGTATGTCCGCTCTCTTTCCGTGCTCTTAGGGATTGTCGCAGGTACAGCACTAGCAGCGATGATGGGGAAAGTAGATTTCCATGAGGTTTTAGAAGCTTCATGGTTCCGTATTCCTCAACCGTTCTATTTCGGTGCCCCATCCTTCGAGATCGCTCCGACACTGACGATGTTAATTGTAGGATTAGTCATTGTAGTTGAATCAACAGGTGTGTTTTTTGCCTTAGGGGAAATTTGTGATCGTCCTGTTACACAAGATGATCTCACTCGAGGATATCGAGCAGAAGGCTTGGCTATAACCTTAGGAGGAATCTTTAATGCCTTTCCCTACAACACCTTTGCGCAAAATGTAGGGTTAGTTCAACTTTCTCAAAACAAATCATCAAACGTTGTGGTTGCAGCAGGTAGTATCCTAGTATTTCTTGGTTTAGTTCCTAAAATTGCGGCCCTTGCTACCATTATTCCTGCCCCCGTACTTGGCGGTGCTACGGTTGTGTTGTTTGGTATGGTCGTGTCTTCAGGAATTAAAATGCTAGGTTCAGTAGATTACACCAATCAACATAATGCACTTATTATTGCTTGCTCAATTTCGTTAGGACTAGGATCAACCGTCGTACCTGAGTTATTTAGTCAATTGCCTCCATCCCTTCGAATCATCGTTAGCGATGGAGTGATTACCGGAAGCCTAACTGCTATCTTTATGAACCTATTTTTTAATTTCCGTACTGTTCTAGCTCCAGCATCCCTCCAGCATGAGGAAGCTAACGAAGCACATGTTTAATGAAAAAAAGATAAAGGGGTTATGATACATGCAACTTTGAATGCATTAAATGAAATTCCATTGTCTGAGTTTGTGGAAAAGTTAAAGGACATATTTGAACACTCTCCTTGGGTAGCCCATAGGGCAGGAGAGTTTCGTCCTTTTAGTTCCTGTGAGTAGCTTTATGAGAGGATGGTCAGCGTTGTCCAAACAGCGAGTGAGGAAGAAAAGTTGAACTTAATTCAGGCCCACCCCCATTTAGGAACACGAAAAACGATGAGTTCATTTTCCCAGAGTGAACTAAAAACTGCTGGATTGAGTCAGCTATCAGAAGTAGAATATGAGCTTTTGCTGGATATGAATAAAGAGTATGTCCATCGATTTGATTTTCCCTTTATTTTAACTGTTCGTGGAATAAACAAAGATGAAATTCTTCAAGCGATGGAGGACCGATTGAAAAATTCTAAGGAACATGTTATTCACCACTTCTCCCTTCAAATAATTTCCATCATACGGAATTGTTTGCTTCTTCGCAGAATAACTAACGCCTAGTATCCGTCCTCCTTAATCTGTTCGGCCCTTCCTTATCTTCTCGAGTAGCCAAGTACAATATGGTCTACATTGTTTTCACTTAAATGTTCGTGTAATGGAGTGCCATAAAACGAATTTGTGGCAGCTTTATCAAATATGATAGCAGTTGATGGCACCTTAATATCCCTGTGTATCTGGAATCCAGGTCCTTCACCATGTGAAACATCTAAATCTCTTATAAAAACAACAGGGATATCTTCCTTTATCGCTTTTTCAATGACAGCATTAATGTTAGTAACGATTTTTTCTTTTTCAAAGACTCCTTGTTCTTCCTTATTACCTTCTATTAATTCCTGTTGAGCATCGATTATCAGTAATGTTTGTTTCAATATTTTCCCCCCTAAAGTTATTGGCAGCTAGATTTTTCCTGTTTTTCATCAGAAGCAATTCTTACTAAGCTCTTTATATTTTCGTCAATGATTTACCAATACCTTCTTGAACGATCCTGCCCCTTTATCTCCAAATCGAGTAGAGGGAAAATAAATGTATTATTTTCGCCCCTCTCACAACACCGTACGTACGGTTCGCGTATACGGCGTTTCAATTTATATTACAGTGTGTACTTTTAGATAATGCTCTAAAGCAGAGGGGACTCCCCTCTGCTTTAGT
>NZ_JBFTMS010000041.1:0-39563 GCF_056397085.1 Peribacillus sp. 05N428
TCCTGCGGGAGCAGCGGGACAGGTGAGACCCCACAGGCGTTTACGCCGAGGAGGCTCACCGCCCGCCCCGCGGAAAGCGAGCATCTGGAGGGGAAATCAACCACACCGCACTACTTGGTAAATAGCAACAAAGTATGCGAAAACAGCCTATAAATAAGAAACACCTATGAAAAGCTGACTGCATATGCACTCAGCTTTTTTGTGTTTAGGAAAATGCACAGAAATAATTTCGTACATTTACAGCAGCTACATGTTAGGTTAACAATGTTGGTTTATATTTAGAGTATTCCAATACATTCTCAGGAGGAAGCTATTGAAGAAAATACTTTGTAAAAAGGTGTTAGTTATCTCGATCGGGACAGTGATTGCCTTTGGGAATTTAACGTGGTCCATGTCACAAGCTTCTAAGCTGGCGAAACAGAGAGAGATTGAAACTTTTGAACAAAAGACAGTAACATCTTCAGGGTGGGAAATGGCGGAATAAGCAAAATGGCCAATAATTTTTTTCTCGATTTGCAACAAAGAAAAAGAAAAATGTATTGGATAATGAAACGTTGTTAATGATCAGCTGCTTGAAAATATAGAAGTACATTAAAAATGATAAAACTGCAATGGAGGTTCCATACACATGATGTAATGTGTGATTGGGCCTCCATTTAAATTTTTTTGTTTTAATGTCAGCACTTTTCATTTATCCGTCTGTCGGAGCAAGCGTGATTACATGGGTTCGGGAGAAGTATTCTGAGACAATTTGGAAAAAACTTGCAAATAGTAATGATTACGTTTTATTATTAGAGAGTGTTTTTTACATGGGAGGTAATGCAGAATGGCTCGGTAATCGCCGATTCAGCCGAGTATGTACGCATGCCGCCAAACAGCATTTCGTCCATGGCTAGATTATCGCCTTTATACCACCTTGAAAGGGTTGTTGCTCCTGTGCTTGTTCCATCCATCACCATCATGATGACGTTGGTTGGTTCTTTTTTCTTGTCTTTAGCCTGGACATCTTCCTTCATTGTTGAAATACCAAGTGATGATATGGCCACCGCACCCGCTAAAGTAATTCCTGCTACCTTTTTGCTCATTTTCCCCAAAATGCATACCTCCAAAAATATGATTACTTTTAGGATAAATGTAGTATATTAAGAAATTACTTCAAGTAAGTTAAGAAAGGTTTTATCTGTAAATTTTGTTTGAAGAATAGAGTGAACGTTAAAAAAAGCAGAAGTCTATAAGACTCTGCCTTTTTAGGATGGTTTTTACCTTTGGAAAAATTCAATCCACTCTTTTTCCGGTCCATATACGTAGAAATAGCGATAACCATTCGGAAGGGTGACGATCTCTTCATCAATCAGTTCGGTGTTATCCAAGCTTTTGATCCGGTCATATTCTTCTTCGATATCATCCACGGTAATGGCAAAATGGTGGATCGTTGCTTCGGAGGGAAGTGTGTCGCTATATCCCTGAATCAATTCTATTTCTGTTTCGTCCGACTCTTCGTAACCGAGGAATGCCAGTTCGATCACTCCATTAGTATGAGTCATGCGTGCCTTTAATTTTAAATCCAGCACATCTTGATAAAAGGCGATGGATTTTTCAAGATCTTTTACAACAACGCCAATGTGATCGACCCTTTTTACAGCCAAGAAATCTTCCTCCTTCATTAAATCCGTATGCAACTTGCTAATAGTAGTATATATAAGATTATTCGGAATTAAATTACTTTTTTATAGCCGTTTTTAGATAATTTTTAAAATGATGTTAATAAAGGGAAAGTATTGGTGAATAATGAAAAATGACAAATGGCTTATGGGATAATACTTTTCTTCCATAGAATCTCTTGATAGATTCTTTCTTGGAAAGAAATGTATTCATCATTTTCCAGGGCAAAAATTTGTTTCTAAATGGAATAGTCGATATACTATGGAAACAACTCCATTATTAATGGATAGGAGAGGAGAGGAGAGGTTGTATGGGAAAAATTCGTGAAGGTGAAGTTTTCACTCTTACTGATGACAGTGATGAAGGCCATGAAGTTGAGGTTTTAGGTTCATTGGATGTAGAAGGAACGGAATATGTTGCAGTAGGCTTGCTTGAAGATATTGAAGAGGATACGGATGAAGATATCGATATTTTCTTTTTCAGGGTCGAAGGCGAAGGTGAACTGCTCGATATCGAATCGGATGAAGAATTCGAAAAGGTATCATTGGCGTTTGAAGTGGCATTTGAAGCGAAAGAATGACAAGATAAAAGACGGCACAATGTGTGCCGCCTTTTTTATATGTATAAGGAAAGTATCGGCCCCGCCTTCGCCAAATACCATGATAGCCACGCGTGCTATCCAGCCTTACTTAAGTATAGGGTTGTATTATTGATAGGACGTGTACTCCATATGAAGATTTTGTTAATAAACGGAGTTTTTTCCATATCAAAGGCATAGGATAAAAAAGTGGAGGTGATGGGATGGCCGTTGTAAAGCACACTGATGCCGATATTGCCTTATTGGCAAGATTGCTTAGGGCGGAAGGCGAGGGTGAAGGTGATCAAGGCATGCTGATGATCGGTAATGTAGGGGTCAATCGGATTAGGTCGAATTGTTCCGATTTCAAAGGGTTGAGGACGATTCCAGACATGATTTATCAGGAGCATGCCTTTGAGGCTGTACAGAAGGGGTATTTTTATCAGCGGGCAAGAGACAGGGAAAAGAGGCTTGCACGCCGTAGCGTAAGCGGCGAAAGGCTATGGCCTTCGAAATTTAGCCTATGGTACTTCAGGCCACCGGGAGATTGCCCTGCAACCTGGTATAACCAGCCCCTTGTTGGGCGTTTCAAGCTCCATTGCTTTTATGAACCAACAGGTACAGAATGTCCCAATATTTATAATACATTTTAAGGAAATGGCTGAACCTTATGGGGGTTTGGCCTCTTTGTGCATCAATCCTTAACTTGGAAAAAACATATGATAAAACTGGCAAATGATTTACTGATACTGTAAAATTGAGACTGTAAATTTCCGGATAAGAAAGGAATAAAAAATTGATGAGTAAAAGGCTTATTGATTATGGACAAGGGCAAATGGGAGAACAGCCGGAGGATAGTACCGAGAAATTCAAGTCTTTCATGGAGAACAACCCGGACGCCATTTCCATTGTTGATCTGGAAGGAAAGACCCTTCAGGTGAATGCAGCTTTTGAAGAGTTTTTCGGATGGACGAATGAGGAGCTCATTGGCATGCCGTTTCCAATTATTCCTGATTTCTTGAAGGAGTCAGTCAATGAATTGCATGACCAAATTAAGGCAGGGGTACAAAAGAAAGGCTTTGAAACGGTCAGGTTAAGGAAGGATGGCCAGTTAATCGATGTAAGCATCTCCCTGTTTAATATCCGCGATAATGAAAATGAGCCGTGCGCATTGGTTTTCGTTTATCGGGATATTACGAATCAAAAACTTGCTGAAGCTGCCTTGAAGGAAAGTGAACAAAGGTATCGCAGTTTAGTGGAGGTGTCACCTGAAGCGATTTTTGTACATCGCAATGGGATCATCGAGTATATGAATCCCATGGGGGCAAAAATGCTTGGGATGGATAGTGTGGAAGATATTATCGGTAAATCGGTTTTTCATTTCGTCCACCTGGAGTCCCGGGAAAGTGTACAAAGAAGAATCGAAATCATGAGGGACGATCATCAGGCGGTTGGTTTACTGGAACAAAAGTTCATTCGGCTTGACGGACAAGAATTTTATGGAGAAACACTCGGTCTTCCGATTATTTATAAAGGGCAACCAGCCATACAGGTATTCTGTAGGGATATTACGGAGCGTAAAAAGACCGAAGAGCTGCTCTGTAAATCCAATATGTTATCGGCGGTAGGACAGATGGCTGCAGGCATCGCACATGAAATAAGAAATCCATTAACTACGGTCAAAGGGTTTTTGCAATTATTAAGGGAAGACCCTGAGCAAAAGGACTATCTTGAAATGACGGTCAGTGAAGTTGAAAAAATCGAAATCCTGGCCAATGAGTTTTTAAGTTTAGCAGAGCCTGAAGCGAAGGTTTGTGAACTCATTCAGCTTAACGAGATATTGGACAGTGTGATTACGTTAGCCGAGTTTCAAGCGATATTGAATGATGTCGAAATCATCAAGGAATATAATACGGATTCGGCATCTGTCTTTGGCGAACCGAATCAGTTAAAACAAGTATTCACGAATGTCGTCAATAATGCGATAGAAGCCATGCCGAATGGCGGCAAACTTCATATACAGTTAAACCATGAAGGTGAATCTGCGATGATCCGGTTCATTGATCAAGGCTGCGGAATCTCAAATGAGCGCATGAAGCATCTAGGGCAGCCTTTTTATAGCACATCTGAAAAAGGAACAGGGTTTGGGCTCATGGTTAGCACCAAAATCATCCATGAACATAATGGGGAAATTCATTTCACTAGCGAAGTGGGAGAAGGGACGATTGTAGATATCAGTCTCCCTATCAATGAAAGTTCACAATGAAAAGTGACGAGAAGCCATGCTCTCGTCACTTTTTGGTTCATAGTTTAACGATCGTCCTGCCTCTTGCTTCCCCTTTTAATAGGGTAGGAAGGACGTCAGGCAATTCTTTAAGTGTAATTTCCTGTTGAACGAGCTGTTCCAAATCCTCTAGTTTAAAGTCGGTGGCAAGGCGATGCCAAACTTTCAATCTTGTATTCATCGGGCAATTGACCGAATCGATCCCAAGTAGATTAACACCTCTTAGGATGAATGGAAAGACGGTGGCAGGAAGGCTTGTCCCAGCTGTCAATCCACTGACCGCCACAGCTCCGCCATACTTGATTTGGCTAAGGACCGAAGCTAACGGTTCACCGCCGACGGGATCTACCGCCCCGCTCCACTTCTGTTTGCCCAGAGCCCGCAGCTTGCCATCATATACATCTTCACGCGATACAATGGTCGACGCACCGATTGCCTTCAAATATCCATGTTCCGATTCCTTTCCAGTACTCGCCTCAACGGAATAGCCAAGTTTGGAAAGGATCGAGACGGCAAAACTGCCGACCCCGCCAGTTGCACCAGTGACAAGAACGCTCCCTTGCCCAGGTGTGAGGTTATTTTCTTCCAGCCGCAGTACCGATAGTGCTGCAGTGAAACCGGCCGTTCCGATGATCATCGCCTCTTTCATTGTAAGGCCATCAGGAAGCGGGACGATCCACTCTGCAGGAACACGGGCAAATTGACTATAGCCCCCTGATTGGGAAACGCCAATTCCGTAGGAGGTCGCAATGACTTCGTCTCCTTCTTTAAAGCGGGAATCCTCAGATGAAACGACAACACCAGCCATATCAATTCCCGGAACGATCGGATAGCTGCTGACAATGTTTCCATTTGGAATGGCTGCAAGGCTGTCTTTATAGTTCACACCGGAATAATGAACACGGATGAGCACTTCGCCTTGAGGTAGATCATCAAGTGATAGCTGCTGAATGTTAACGGTGAATTGATCATCTTGCTTGTTCACGACTAATGCATCAAATTGCTGTATCATGGTTCGTTCCCCCTTATAATAATGAATCTACCCCATTATAAAATAAAAAATAGAGGAATGTATAATGATACAATTCGAAATAAGTAGCGCTTCCTTTTCTTTCTGCTTCTAAAAATGGTACTATTAGATTTGATTCAGTTCATATTAAAGGAGATGTTTAACATGGCTAAAAAAGGATACATACTTATGGAAAATGGAGAAAAAATCGAATTCGACCTTTTCCCGAACGAAGCACCTAACACAGTGGCTAACTTCGAAAACTTGGCAAACACAGGATTTTATAATGGCGTAGTCTTTCACCGTGTAATCCCTGGTTTCGTAAGCCAAGGCGGAGATCCAACAGGTACAGGCGCAGGCGGAAGCGGCACACAAATCAAATGTGAAACAGAAGGAAACCCTCATAAACATGAGGCAGGCAGCCTATCTATGGCACATGCTGGAAAAGATACAGGCTCAAGCCAATTCTTTATCGTGCATGAACCACAACCGCATCTTAACGGTGTTCACACAGTATTCGGTAAAGTGACTTCTGGACTTGAAACAGCCAAAGCTATGAAAAATGGCGACAAAATGGAAAAAGTCGAAGTTTTTGACGCTGAATGATGGAAGCGAAAAGAGGGGGCATTATGCTCCCTCTTTCTTTTTGCGCTGTTCATGAGCGAAGACAGGGAAATATAGAGTCATTTTGGCGTCATGCTTTCAGTGAAACGATATTTGACCTCTGTCAAGGTTTCTGAAATATCCCATAATCTTTTCGACGTTTCGTCATTATATAAGGTGTCGATGATCTCGTCTTTTCTGGGAAAGCCTTTTCTGCCCTTCTTTCCATCGGGTCCGATATACTCCCCGCCTGTCAATGCAGGTTCCGTTGCGGCATAAAGGGTAGGCAATGCCCCCATACTAGCCGGCTGCGTGATGGTTTTGGAAAGAAAGTGCACGAATCTATTTATGGGTTTGCCAGAACCGCGTGACATGAGATTAGTATGGGAAAGGCCCGGATGACAGGCAACACTGATCGGGGTTGCGCCATGCTGGTTGAATTTATTCTGTAATTCGCGGGCGAAGAGTAGATTGGCCAGCTTGCTTTGCCCATAGTATTTCATTGGTTTATAACCGTTTTCACCATTTAGATTTTCGAAGTCTATATATCCATTGATGGCGGCCAAGCTGCTCAATGTGACCACACGCGATTTTGGCGTAGAAAGGATACGCGGAAGAAGGAGGCCTGTCAAAGCAAAATGACCGAGGTGATTGCTGCCGAATTGCAGCTCGAAGCCATCCTTCGTCCTACTGTAGGGCGGAATCATCACACCTGCGTTATTGATGAGGACGGAGAGAGATTCATAGTTTTCCTGAAAGGAAGCGGCAAAATGCCGAATGCTGCTCAAGTCACTTAAATCCAGCTCCATCACACGTACATTTGCCTTTGGATGGACCGATAAGATTCTATCGACCGCCTTTTCACCCTTTGAAGCATTCCGGACCGCAAGGATAATCTCTGCCCCCTTACCGGCCAGAGCAAAAGCCGTTTCGAAGCCAAGCCCGCTATTTGCACCAGTAATCACAATGGTTTGCCCCGATACATCTGCCATTTCTTCGCCATTCCACTTTTCAACCATCCAATCACACCTTTCCACACAGTCTTTACCTATCATATACCCAAATGATTCCTATATGTCACATTCTGTGCGGGGAACGATGTGCTGTCGTCTATTTTTTTAAAAGATTAGCCGCCATTATATAATCCAATATATTTTTCATGATCAGAATGACGGTTACGATGATAAATAATACTCTTACATATGCCACCCCTTTCTTAATGGCAAATTTAGAACCGGCCAACGCTCCTGCTATCATGGAGATCCCCATTGGAATTCCATAGGAAAAGTTGACGGTATCAAGGAATATGAACATGATCAGTGCCGCCAAATTACTTCCGAAGTTCAAAAATTTGGCATTTCCTGCAGAGTTCAAAAAATCAAAGCCAATCATTAAAAAGGCAAACAAAATGAAGGATCCCGTTCCAGCGCCCAAAAAGCCATCATAAAAACCAATGGCAAATATAGCGAACGCAAATAGTCCGGCCTTTTGCCATGTGAGTGTATGGTAAGTCGATTTCTGGCCCCAGTCCTTTTTAAAAAAGGTATAAATGGCAATAGCTATTAATAGAACCAAGATCATTGGCTTTAATAATTCAGGCGAGACGAAATTGACAATCCAAGCTCCTAGCAGGGAACCTATGAAAATCAATGGAAAAAGTTTTAAAACCAATTTGAAATCAACCTTACCTGAGCGAATGAATGCAATGGTGCTTGTTAAGGACCCCATGGAACTTGCTAACTTATTCGTAGCGATCGCTGCTGACGGGGAAAGTCCTGAAAATAATAAAGCGGGTATCGAAATAAGGCCGCCGCCGCCGACCACGGAATCAATGAATGCTGCCAAAAATCCGAAAAACATCAGCAGCAAAAGTGTTGAAATTTGTATATCTTCCATCCAAGAAGCCTCCGTATCAATGGCATTATGGCTGAAATGCTTGTTTTGCTGGAGCCATAATCCACGCGTTCATATTAGTCACTATTTAGATAGTAACTAATATGAACCATTCTGTAAATAAGAATATTTGAGCCATACTGTTTGAAATCGAATAGATTTCGATAAGAGATTTGGTATGATAGGCATATAACTTACCAAAGCACTAGGAGGTACTATGCAAGATATCATTCAAAAACTACAGTCTCTCGGGTTTAGTCAATATGAAGCAAAGGCTTATGTTTCTTTGGTTCGCCAAGGCCCAACCAGTGCCTATCAAGTAAGCAAGGAGTCAGGAATTCCAAGGGCCCGTATCTATGAAATATTAAATGGACTGCAAGAAGAAGGAATCGTCTTAAAAGAGGAAATCAATGACTCGATAAAATATTCACCGCTGCCAGTCGATGTTTTTTTGGAATCGGTTCAGTCAAAATGGAACAATACCTATCAATCCATCAGCCATACATTAAAGCAATTCGAGAAAAACGAACCGATGTCCGACAATCGTGTAATGACGCTTAAAGGTGAAGGGCACATCCTATCCTTCTGCCGTACCTTGATTCAAAAAGCCGAGAAAAGGGTGGTGGTTTCCCTATGGGACGAGATGTATGGAAAACTTGAACAAGAGCTAATAGGGGTCGCTGCGCATTGCACGCTCAAGGGGATTGCATTTCAGGTTGAAAACCCATTATCGGGTATAGATATACATCGCCAAACAAGCTATGTGGAAAATATCGGGGAAAACAAATGGTTCATCTTATCCATTGATGGCAAGGAGACGATTTACGGCCCTTCGCCCGAAACGAGAGAAACGGCGTTCTACACAGATGATCCCATTCATATCAATTTTCTCGAAAATTACATTTGGCATGATATCCTCGTTAACCGCTTGGTTAAAAAGGATGAAGAAGATGCCGAGAAATGGATTTCAAGTGAAAGAGACCGTTTTTTCTCCCTATAAGATTTGAAAAAAAGCTGATAACCCCATATGCAGGGGATATCAGCTTTTTTATTTTTGTACCAGAGTCATTCGGATAAAAGGGTTTTAGGAAATTTAATGGCCGTGGGCAAGCTGGATTGATCTCGATAAGACCTGTAAGACACAATCGTATGATTATGCGCTTGAACATCCAACTGGAGAACCTGTGAGCTTTTCATTTCCAAATAGTACGTAACGTCTTCTATTTGTAAATGATAAAAGGAAAAAGGTATCCCTAAAAGGTCTTTCCTGATTAGTTTTGTTTCGGGCTGATTGATGATATGCTCACTCAATTCCGCTATCGTAACAGAAGTTGTTCCTGTAATGGCTGTTATTTTTTCTTTTGCATAATCGACTGCATGACCGACAGTGACGGCAATGTTCTTCAAGATTCCGTTCATGGGTGCATCTCCTTTGGAATTAGGCTATGTATGTAGTATTAGACGCGGCTAATGGTTTATGCAAAAAAATCCGCAATGATGATATAGAATCGTTACTTTATGAACATGATTAAGAAGTGTGCAACAAAATCAATAAAAGGGCAAACAAGAAAGGATAGAAGGTCAAAATATGAGGAATAAAAAAATATTTATGGGCCTGCTTTTCATCGCAATCCTCGCTTTTTCAGCCGTGTTCATTCAGTTGAATATGGATGTCGATTCCAGAGCGGAAAAAGGGAAAGACGACGATGCAGCTAATCATGAGAGAATAGAGAAATTACTGAATAAAATGACGCTTGAAGAAAAAATCGGACAGCTTATGATGGTCGGTTTCAAGGGGACTGAAAAGAGCGATGAAATTACGGAGCTCATCGAACAAAAACATATAGGAGGCGTCATTTATTTTGACCGGAATATGAAATCACCTAAACAAGTGGCCAGGTTATCCAACTCGCTTCAGCAAACGGCCAATCAAAGTGCACATTCGCTTCCGTTGATGGTGGCCATCGATCAGGAAGGCGGGGACATCATCAGGATGAAGGAAAGGGTATCGCCCCTCCCTGCGCAACAGGATCTTGGAAAAAATGCCTCTATTGAAGACATGTACAAGGTGGCCAAATTGAATGGGACAGAACTGGGCTCCATGGGGATTAACATTAATTTTGCCCCTGTACTTGATCTATCGAAAACGGATAAACGTTCATTTGGGCAAGATCCGGAAAAGGTCTATCAATACGGAAAGAAAGCCATTCAAGGCTTGAATGATGTATCGATAACTGGTGCATTGAAGCACTTTCCTGGAAACGGACGCAGCGAAATCGATCCGCATGTCGAAACATCTTCCGTGGAGGCAAACCAACTTGATCTGGAAAATTCGGATATCTATCCCTTCAAGCAAATCATAAGTGAAATGGATAACCAAAAGTTTTTCGTGATGGTGACCCACATTAAATATCCAGCCTATGATAAAGAAAAACCAGCAAGCCTTTCTAAAATCATCATAGAAGACCTGCTTCGGGGGAAACTCAAATATGAGGGACTTGTCGTTACCGACGATTTGGAAATGGGGGCTGTGAACAAGTATTTCTCCTATGATGAGATGGGGAAGCAGGCAATCCTCGCAGGAGCCGACTTATTACTTGTCTGTCATGAATATTCCCATGAGCTTGAGGTATATAACGGTTTACTGCAAGCAGTAAAAGCAGGGGAAGTCCCAATGGATAGAATTAACGAGTCAGTGAAAAGAGTGCTGACATATAAACTTAACAACATGAAGCAAACGAAAGCTGACCCGGATCAAGCGGAAAAAGTCGTGAAAAATCCCGAAAGCATAAAGTACATCGAAAGCCTGAGCGAGGATGAATAAAAGCGAAACCGCTCTCTCGAAAGGATGCTTTGTTTAAATCAGCTGATAGAGGGAATACTATTTAGGACTAACTTGAAGGAGGAAACTACATGCCATCAAACAAAATGCTTGGAACCGTCCTGATAGGAGCAGCCGCATTTTTAATGCGCAATAAGAAAACCCGTGAAAAAACCATGGGTCAAATAAGATCCCTAGCCACACCAGAAACCATTGACAAGGTGAAGAGCCAATTCCAATCAATAACCAAAACAAAATCAAGTAACCCATCCGTACGTTAAGGTGAAATAGCCCCATTAAGTTAATCTTAATGGGGCTTTTTTTATGGTTTAATGAATTCATCATGCCGGTAAAAGGAAAAGCACTCGTTTCTTTCGAAGACCATGGACAGGCATTCAAAAAGTACAAGTGCTTTCATGAAGGATCTATGATCATTCAGCTTCTTCTTCGCCGTCATTTTCTTTATTGAACCAAAGCGGATCCTCATTATCGACTTCACCATTATAATTAATCAGGATTTCCTCTCCTGCTTTTATGTCGGTGTAAGCAAAGAAATCAAACGTATGATTCTTGAAGTTTATGTCATACGTAGCGTTGGGTGTATAAGAATGATTAAACAGCATGCCATAGCCTAAAAGCATGGCAGTATGGTTAATTCCATATTCAAACGCATAATCAGCCAGCAATGTCTTCTCAATGAAAACATGCTCCTCGTTCGGATATGCAATGACAGGTGCCTCATGCAAAAGCTCACCTTTTTTAATATCTCGTGTTGCGAATACGCCTCTATTGAACTCGCCATCACTGAGTGTGGAAGTTTTAACTTCAATCATGTTCGTCACCTACTTGTTCTATTCAATATAGTCCAGATCATCTAAGCTTGACAGTTAATAAGAAGAAAAGCAACTATTTTACGGAATTAATCATTTTTAGTAAACGACTCAGTTTGTTTTTATTGAGGCCCCGCCTGTACCGTAGGACGGAATTCTTCACATCAAGGACGAAAAAAGGGAACGAACGGCCGAAATGATCCTCGGAAGGTAGACCGATACATAAGAAAAAAAACCTCCGCTAGAAGGGAAGCTAGGGAGGTGTTTGATATATGGGTAAATCTGTTAATTCACACCGACAGCTGTAAAGGCATTTTTGACAGCCGTGACTTCTGCACTGCTTGAACCGTATAAATCAGAGGCCGATTGTATGACGGCCGCTCTGGCTTGTGAAAAAGTAGACGACGAAGTTAAATATGTTGTGTTTGCCCGATAAAAGATGGTTCCTAGTTTATCGATGCCGATTCCGGATACACTCACGCCATGGTGGGTTCCGCCTGCAGAGATTAAATAAGCTGCCTTATTAATGATTCCGCTGTTCGTGTGGACTCCGCCATTATCACCCGTTCCTGTATAACGGTTCGAATAATGGTCAGGGTCCCCATTCAATGTTGGATTAGCCATCGAGCGGAGTGCATCACCGGAAATGTTAGGTGTGTAAATATCTTCCCCGACCAAATAATCGGCTTTGGCACTTTGATTCTTAAATTCTACGACAGTGCCAAAAATATCAGATATCGCTTCATTCAAAGCACCGGATTCATATTGATAGGTAAGGTTCGATTCCGAGGAAGTGACGGCATGCGTCAATTCATGCGCAACGACATCGAGCCCGCCGGACAATGGGATGAACGTCGTGCCATCTCCATCACCGTAAACCATTTGGGTGCCATCCCAAAAAGCATTATTGTATCTTGAGCCATAATGGACGGTTGATTTCAGGATGGTTCCATTACCATCATAGGAGTTCCGGCCAAATGTGGATTTGTAATAATCATAGGTTTTACCCGCATAATAATGGGCATCCACCGCAGCTTTATCGGCAGAAGCAGTAAAAGCATTTGTTGTGTTGGAAAAGAGTGTACCAGGCAATCTTGAACGGTTATTGGCGTTATACGTGTAGATGCCTTTACCGCGTGTATTGTCTTGTAAGTAGTATTGACCGTTGGATAAGGTAGTGTTCAGCGACACCGTATTGTTTAAGACGCCAGTGCCCGTTCCGACGGAGTTGGTCCCCGTCACTTCATCCAATGTATTATATTTATTCAGGATTTTACCCGTTTTGACTGAAATGAAATAATTATGATTTCCTGGTTCCGGACTTAAGAATTTCAAATTGACTTTATATACATAATCGGCCTTGCCTTCATTTGCGTATACATATAGGTCGGATTCAGGTGATTGCTCGTAGGCAGGTGTGAACCCCAGATCCGCTTCAGCTATTTTGATAGCTTCGGATTCACTGATGCCTTTTTTAGCCTTTTTCCCTAATTTCGTGTTTAGATTGGCTTCAACCGTACCGGACACGACGGTCAATACACCTTTAGCGTCAATCAATACGGCTTGTGTGGAATTCCATACTGGTACGCCTTTATAGGTTTGTTGCAATTTAAGGACGGTATTGCCCAGTTCATCCTTGCTTTCTTTCTCGATCGTGAAGGAGTCCTTCGCCTTTTGCTTTTCTAGCTTGTAAGACTTTTTGTTTTCATCAAAAAAGGTAAGAATAATATCTTCTGCCGTTTGCTTTGAGGGGTCCGTAAGCTTCCCAGACTTGTACTCTAGCGAATCCCTATGCTTATTGTACTTTTCAACACTTAACACATTTTTTGCCGCTAAAGCTTCTTGATGGGGAATAGCAGAAAATAATAGACCGATTGATAGTGCAGTTCCTAAAAATACCTTACCTTTCATAACACTCAACTCCTTCATGAGAATACCTCATTTTTACATCGTTTCATAATTATTATCAAATGGAGAAAACTCGCAAAAAATATGACATTTAAAGGAATAAAATGGAGAAAAATGGATTTTAATAGAAATATTCTCTGAATATATTCTTTTAGTAATATTTGGAATGTATTTAAATTAAACCAAATGAATAAATGTGCAAAAAAACATGGCATAATGTGCAAAAAAACATGGCATAATGTGCAAAGAAATTTGTCTATTGAAGGCATTTTTTTGGATAATCTGTTGAATATTGCGCTTTGTAAATTTGGCATGAAAATTGCATATATTCAGAAAAGGAATTCGGATTGTAAATTAGGTCTATTTGAGAGTCTATGAAATAGGAAAATTTATTAAATGATTTCCCCATATATGAAAGCGCTTATATAGAAAGGGATGAAAAATTATGATACCAAAACAAGAAAATGACATCTTGCATCCTCCAAAGCAAGAAGAACAAGGATTAAAGCGCGGATTGAAGTCCCGTCATTTAACGATGATTTCCATTGGCGGGGCTATTGGTACCGGGCTGTTCCTCAGCAGCGGGGCAGCCATTCATACAGCTGGGCCAGGCGGGGCATTACTTGCTTATGCCTTAGTTGGGGCAATGGTGTACTTTGTGATGACGAGCTTAGGGGAATTGGCAGCCTTTATGCCGACAAGCGGCTCTTTCAGCACCTATGGATCGAAATTCGTCGATCCGGCATTTGGTTTTGCCTTGGGATGGACGTATTGGTTCAATTGGTCGATGACGATAGCCGCAGAGTTGGCAGCCTCGACAATGATCATGAAATTCTGGTTTCCGAATAGTCCATCATTGTTATGGAGTTCATCATTCTTGGTGCTCATTTTCCTATTGAACTATTTATCCGTTAAAGGATATGGTGAAGGGGAATACTGGTTTTCCTTCATAAAAGTAACCGCCATCGTTATTTTTATTATCGTCGGGCTGCTAATGATCGTCGGCATTATGGGCGGCGAAGCGGTAGGCTTTAAAAACTTCACCGTCGATGACGCTCCTTTCCCGGGCGGGTTCATGGGTGTCTTCATCGTTTTCATAGCGGCTGGCTTTTCTTTTCAAGGTACCGAAATTGTCGGTGTGGCTGCCGGGGAAAGTGAAGATCCTGCACGGAATATACCGAAGGCCATTAAAAGTGTCTTCTGGAGGATCTTGCTCTTTTACGTATTGGCAATCTTCGTAATTGGACTGCTTATCCCTTATACGAACTCGAGTTTGCAAGGTGATAACGTCATGGTAAGCCCATTCACGCTCATTTTTGAAAAAGCTGGAGTGGCCTTTGCCGCTTCGCTTATGAATGCCGTCATTTTAACAGCGGTATTATCTGCTGGTAACTCTAGTCTATATGCATCTACGCGTATGCTATATTCAATGGCAAAAGATGGGCAAGCACCGCGTATTTTTGCAAAACTTAATAAACGCGGCGTACCGGTTGCAGGCATGATTTTGACATGCTCCATCGGCATGCTGGCCTTTTTAGCCTCAATATTCGGCGATGGTAAAGTGTATATTTGGTTAATGAATGCCATTGGAATTACAGGATTCATCTTTTGGCTCGGCATTTCCATCAGCCATTACCGTTTCCGGAAAGCGTTCATCGCTCAAGGCCATTCATTGGAAAAGCTGCCATATAAGGCATTATGGTTCCCGATTGGACCGATCTTTGCCATTTTAATCGGCATGATCGTCATCCTGTCCCAAAATATCCAAGCCTTTTTCTCAGACCATATCGATTGGGGCAGTGTTGTAGCTGCATACCTGGGAATCCCGCTTTTCCTTGGTCTATGGCTTGGCTATAAATTTGTAAGAAAAACTAAATTCGTTAAACTTGATGAAGTCGAATTTGACTTTGACAAAAAATATGAATGAACAAGCTTAAAGTAAAAGCAGCCGGACAATGCAGTTTTAAATTGTCCGGCTTTTACTTGTTTTCTATAGGCTCATTATCAAAAGCCAGGAAGCTGATTCCTGGCTTTTTATTTTTATTAAATGGAAATTTATACAAATGTTATGGGAGGTGTTATATGATAATCGTAAACTCGGCTTTATTGCATGTACAGAACGACTGGAGGGCTTTTACTATTTTCAAGGGAAAGGGAAGGTGCACGGCTGATGACCTTATTGACTCATTTAAAAGTATTGGACTTTTCAACGTTACTGCCAGGCCCATTTGCCACTTTGATGCTAGCTGATTTAGGAGCGGATGTTTTGAAGGTGGAGAGGCCGGGGACAAAGGATTCATGGGGTGTAAACCAATATCTTAACAGATCGAAGAAGTCGATCACATTGGATTTAAAACAATCCGAGTCTATCGAATCCGTAAGAAACCTAGTGACGGAATACGATATCGTCATTGAACAATTCCGTCCAGGTGTCATGGAACGTCTGGGACTGGGGTATGAGGCATTAAAATCGATCAACCCGAAGCTGATTTACTGTTCCATCACGGGCTACGGCCAGACTGGCCCCTATAAAGACCGACCGGGACATGATATCAATTATATTTCGATTGCTGGCTTATCAGGCTATTCCGGTACAAAAAAGGACGGCCCGGCAAAAAACGGAACCCAAATAGCAGATCTTGCCGGAGGCTCACTGCATGCTGTCATCGGAATATTATCTGCAGTCATTCACAGGGAAAGAACAGGATTCGGCCAAGCCATCGACATCAGCATGACCGACTGCAGTTTTGCCTTGAATGCCATATCCGCACCTCTGAATTTACAAAGGGGCCTTGAACTTGAACCAGAAAAACTGATGCTGAACGGAGGGTCTTTTTATGACTTTTACGAAACGAAAGATGGACGCTATTTTTCGGTAGGCAGCCTTGAGCCCCCTTTTCGAAAAGCATTATGTGAAGCGATCGGTGCACCCGATTTATATGAGCTGAGCATGAAAAGCGATGAAGAAAGCGGAATCAGGTTTAAAACGGCCGTCCGGCTGGCTTTCCGCGAGAGAGATTTTCAGGAATGGCAGGAGATATTCGCTGAATTCGAGGCCTGCGCAGAACCAGTGCTGACCTTCACCGAGGCGGCCGAGCATCCCCAATTGAAGGAGAGGGGAATGATCGTCGAGGTACCTGACGGAAAAGGGAATGTCCAGAGGCAAATCGCCTGCCCGATCAAAACATCGGTTTTCACCCCTGAATATAAACATGCAGGCTTGGAGCCAGGACAAAACAACGCAGAAATCCTTCGCACCCCCAATCGCTAAATAAAATTGTAAAGGCTATCGCTTATCCGGTTTTTTTTGGAAGGTGATAGCCTGTTTTTTTTGAATGCCGGAAAAAGGAGGGGGAGGGTCGATATGATCGTTCGAAGTTCGAAGGAAGGAGAACAATTATCCTCTTATCATTTGTGGAAAGCAACATATTCCCACTGTGAAAATTTACTAGTTATAACCAGTGTGGGCAGGGTATCAGAGTAGCATCCTGGTAAGGAAATCGCTGGTAAGGAGGGTTAGTTAAATATGTTTGGTCTCTCTGATATCATTAAATTTCTATTTTCCTTTTTTTTGATCATGCCGATCGTTACACTGATACATTTGAGCGGGCATATTTTCTTTGTTACGATCTTTGGGGGATCAGAAAAGAAGATCTTGATCGGGTGTGGTAATAAGCTTTTCGCCTTTCGGAACATAGAAGTGAGGAAATATTATTTTTGGAATGGTACTTGCGAGTTCAAGGGATTGAAACATGATAATCGATTGACGAATACCATGATCTATTTAGGGGGGTCTATCTTTAATTTGATCAGCATGCTGATCATATATAGCTTAGTGTATCAGAATATCCTGGACAGCTCGGTAATCTGGTATCAATTTATCTATTTTTCTTTTTATATTATGTTTTTCTCCCTGTTTCCGATGTATTTCTCGGACGGATCGCCTAGTGATGGGAAGGCTGCGGAATTAGCCTTGAGGAATAAGCTGGAAGATAGGGTGACGGATGATATATTCGTGAAGAAAATGGAGGATGAAGATGATAGCTGCAAGTAAAAAGGGAACGTGCAGATGGCCGTTCTTTTTTTTTTGCACTGAAAAAAGGCATCTGTATACATCCCAAAAGGTTGTATCAGATGCCCGATGAATTAATGGTTAAAATGGATATTCGCGATAGTGTGTTTGAAGGGAAATCCATTTCGTAACAGTGAATTCTTCGACAATCCATGGGCTTCCAAATCTGCCTAAACCACTCATTTTGTTCCCGCCGAATGGTATGTTCGTTCCATCATTAACGGTTTGATCATTGATGTGTGTCATTCCGCTGTCGATTTGTAACCCTAAGCGTTCGCCCTTTTCCAGATCAGAAGTGAAGATAGCCGAACTTAAACCATAAATGGTGTCATTGGCGATATCAATGGCTTCTTCATCCGTTTCTGTTCGAATGATGGACACGACAGGAGAAAACATTTCTGTTTGTGCGATTTTATCCGAGTTCTGTACATCCCGGAAAATAGTTGGTGTCAGCACATTGCCAATGCGTTTTCCCTCAAGTGCAACATTGACCCCGGCAGCTTTAGTTTCCTCGATGATTTGTTGTACTTTTTCTAGTTGACGCTCGTTGACAAGTGGTCCAATGATTGTTTTAGGATCTAATTGGTCACCAAATGGAAGAGCTTTTGCACGTTCAACGAATTTTGCAGTAAAGTCTTCGTAAAGGTCTTTATGCACGATTATGCGGTTAATGCACATGCAAATCTGTCCTTGGTGAATGTACTTCCCGAAGATTGCAGCATCAACGGCACGGTCCACATCTGCATCAGATAATACAATGAAAGGATTATTACCGCCGAGCTCCAGCGCAACTCGTTTTAGGTTTTTCCCTGCAATGGCCCCGATGTGCTGTCCTACAGGAGTAGAGCCTGTGAAGCTGATTAATTTAGGAATCGGGTTTGTCAGCATGCCATCACCGATTTCTTCCAGGTCAGTAAGGATCATATTAAAGACCCCTTTTGGAAGACCGGCATATTCAAATGCTGCAGCGATGATGATTCCTCCAGTAAATCCAACTTGAACGTCCGGTTTATGAACGACTGCATTTCCTAATGCAATGGCTGGTGCGATGGTTCTCATTGACAAGTTCATCGGAAAGTTAAACGGAGATATTGAAGAGATAACTCCTAGTGGCAGACGATGTATATGATTGACTTTATGCTCTATAGCTGACGGAACCTCATGCATTTGATATATTTCATCCACCATGTTAGTAGATTCTTCGACTATTTCCATAGTAAGCTGAAATTCAACGTTTGCTTTAATAAGCGATCCGCCTGTTTCACGGGAAATCATTTCAACGATTTCATTCCGGTTTTCCTGCAGGAATTCACCAACTTTAAGCAGGACCTGACGACGTTTTTCGGCTGATGTTTTTGCCCAACCTTTTTGAGCATTCTTTGCTATTTCAAATGATTCTTCGAGCTGTTTTGATGTAGCCAAGCTCACATTTGAAATCACGGCATTATTGTATGGGTTTAAAATATTATATCTGCGTTGACTTAAGCCTTCCATCCATTCCCCATTGATGAAGCTTTTGTTTAGATCCTTGAATTTCTCCATTTTGAACACCCCTTTATGTTGTAAACAAATATATTTTACTGCTGTTTGTATCATATTTAAAATATCTATATAATTAAGTTTATATACGATATACATATATATCAGAGGTGCCAATATGGATATTAGACAATTACGATATTTTCTCATTCTTGCAGAAGAAGGCCAGGTTTCCCGTGCAGCCAAAAAGTTGAATATGTCACAGCCGCCATTAAGCCAGCAGCTCCGCCTTATGGAAGAAGAATTAGGGACTACTTTACTTGAGCGAAAAAGGAACGGTAAAAGTATGGAGTTGACCGAAGCTGGGAGGGTACTTTACGAGAAGGCTAAGGATATGCTGCAATATTTCGAGGACTCCTTGCTCGAAGTGAAGGAAACGGGTGAGGGAATTAAAGGTACACTTTCAGTAGGTTCCGTACTTGCGTATATGTCTTATTTACCTGATAAAATTAATAGTTTCAAGAAAAAATATCCTTCAGTTTCCTTTAAAATATTCGCAGGAGATCCATATGAAATAAGTAATTATTTGGAGAATCAGGATATCGAACTTGCCATTGTTCATTTACCTGTCGAGATGAAGGGTCTTTCCAGTTTGAACTTAGGACAAGTGCCCAATGTTTTTGTTGTACCTGAGGATTGGGACAGCTTCACTTCGAAGGATAGGGTTCATTTAAAGGATATTGAAAACATCCCATTGCTTTTAGTGCATAGGGAAAAAGGACCAGGTATTTACGAGGAAATTATCGAGGAATTTAAAAAGCGGGAAATACAGCTAAATATTTTATGCGAATGCCATGATGTAAATGTTCTGCTCTCTCTGGTTGCAGCTGGAGTTGGGGCGAGTATTGTTCCAAAATCAGCTGTTTCACCCCATATTATAAAAGGAGTGAAAGTGCTGGATATTATCGATTCTTCAATTCAATCGAATATAGCCTTGGTTTTTAGACAAGATCGTTATCTTTCCAAAACGGCAAAACATTTTATTGAGTTGTTTTGAAGAAAAGCTAGGCCTTCCTAATGCCTAGCTTTTACTTTACATTTAAGGATGAATCATTCCCATACTTCTTTTGCTACATCAACGACGAATTTCAGTTTTTCCCATTGCTGTGCTTCGGTTAGCTTGTTGCCGTGATGTGTGGAGGCGAAGCCGCATTGAGGGCTTAAGCATAATTGTTCGAGCGGAACGAAGTGCGATGCTTCTTTAATGCGTGCCTTAACAGCTTCCTTGTCCTCGATTTCCCCATTTTTTGAAGTGACGACACCCAGTACGACCCGTGCACCGCCATTTGGAATGTATTCCAATGGTTTGAAATCCCCTGAGCGTTGATCATCATATTCCAAGAAGAATCCATCCACTTTTTCTTTTGCCAATAAAGTTGGGGCGATACGGGCATAGCTTCCTTCAAACGCCCATGTCGACTGGTAGTTTCCGCGACATAGGTGGGTAGTGACGATAAGGTCTTCTGGTTTGCCTTCCAATGCGCCATTAATGACCCGAAGTGCAAGATCAATTAATTGTTCCCTCGTATATTTTCCATCCTTGAACTGGAAATCCGGAGCTGAAAGTCTGGCAATATATACATCATCCAATTGAAGATAACGCACACCTGCTTCATAAAAGGCTTTCAAAGCATGCTGATAGGCTTTGATGATATCATTTGCATAGTCTTCGATATCAGGGTAGACGTCTTCATTATGAATGCCTGCAGCAAATAATTGATTCGGACTGGGGATGGTTTGCTTGGCAACGGCACGTCCGTTCACTATTTTGTTCAATTCAATGAAATCACGAATGAAGGGATGTTCAGGGTTGAATGAAACCTTCCCGGTATTGCGAACATTATATCTCTCTGTTTCCACACCATCGAATGTGAGGCCTTTTTCAGTTACATATCCCTCGATGCCATTTAAATGTTCGAGGAAGTCAAAGTGCCACCATGTTCGTCTGAACTCACCGTCCGTAACGGCCTCTAAACCAACTTCAATTTGTTTATCGACGATCCGTTTGATTTCTTCAGTTTCAATTTCACGAAGCCGCTCAGCTGAAATGGTACCTTCCTTAAAGTCCTTTCTGGCAATATGTAAACGTTCCGGTCTTAATAAACTTCCGACGTGGTCCGCCCTGAATGGTGCTTTCGTTAATGTGATTGACATGTTGATTCCTTCTTTCCTTTTAAAAATAAAAAACCTCTCCTTAAAAATAAGAAGAGGTGTTGGCAACAAAGCTATATACTCTTCTTATCTTCAAGTTTTTACACTTCTGGAATTAGCACAGTACAAGATCAGTCTGTTGCTGAGGCATCAAAGGGCCAGTCCCTCCACCTCTCTGGATAAGAGTTGTCTATTAAATTAACTATGACTATACAGGTAGTTTTTATGAAGGTCAAGGGGTGGAGCTGGAATATTTCGAATATACCGTTTATTAATCTGGGCTGAAATGTTAACGGCATCAGGGAATCCGGCATATGCTTTGAGTGGGGAGGGGATGCAAGGATGAGTCCATTCAAAAATGGCATACCGATTACGGTAACTGAAGCCATGATAGAGAGAATCATAAGAATGAAATCATCTGGTCAGGATATTAAAGTCGAGATTACGCCAAGGCATATTGTGCTTTCCGGAATGATGGAAGTGAAAAAAATGATGTTTAAGAAAAACGTGGCTTTCCGGATTACATTAAAACCGGTTCATGTGGAAAAAAGAACGATTTCATTTGAATTAGTGGAAATGGAACCCGTTGACAGGAATTTCATCAACCAAAGGATATTTAACAGACCGCCATTTTTTGAATATGAAAAAAGAGCAATCAAAATGAATGTTAATGCTTGGAGCATCGTGAGGAAAATTCCGATTGGCACAATTAAATCGTATGAACTCGCCGAAGGTGCATTGAAAATGAATCTTTCTATATGATTTAAGGGGATATTTTACATATATCCTTAGCCGTAACCTATAAAGGGTTTGCCAGGTATGATAGTGTTAAGATGACATGGTTCATGAAAAAAATGTGTTTGATAAATCAAGCTCTTTAAAATATACTAAATGACTTGAAGTTTTGAGTTTTTCTGGGAATGAGGAGGATAATGATGGATCAGAAGATTTTGCCTGCTTCAGCAAGCATGAAGGATTTCGAAAGATTTCTAGAAAGTTCCTATGAAATAGGTGTGTTTCTTGATTTGCATATCTCACAATTGAAAAATGTAAGTATGATGGCAAAGCAGCATAATAAGAAAATGATTTATCATGTCGATTTGATCCATGGCATAAGAAGTGATGAGTACGCGACGGAATTCATTTGTCAGGAATATAACCCCTATGGGCTGATTTCGACTAAATCAAGCGTTATATTGAAGGCGAAGCAAAAGGGGGTCATTGCCATCCAGCGAATCTTTTTAATAGACTCACACGCGCTTGAGAAAAGTTATAAGCTGGTGCAGAAAACAAAGCCGGATTATATCGAAGTATTGCCGGGCGCCATGCCATGGATGATAAAAGAAGTGAAGGAAAGATTGCAGACACCGATTTTTGCAGGCGGCCTCATACGTACCTCGGATGAAGTCCTGAATGCACTTGATGCCGGCGCCTCGTCAATCACCACTTCAAAAACTGAATTATGGGATATCGTCTAATTGGGAAAAATTGAAAAAAATTACAGAAAAAATAGATTAATTTCTCACAAATTATTGACAGCGTTTTCATAACCTAGTATATTTTACAGTACAAGTTAATATATGTGACGGAGACTAGGAGATTCACAACAGATCTATTCATAATTTTTTTATGAAGATAGTTCTGCTGTGGATCTCCTTTTATTTGTTGGCAAGGTTTAAAAAATTATCAGGGGAGGGTTTTATCATGACTCCATTTTGGGGAGAAGTGTTAGGCACGATGATTTTAGTTTTATTCGGAGCAGGTATTGGGGCAGGTTCATCCTTAAAGGGTTCCTATGCAAAAGATGCCGGCTGGATCGTTATCACGATTGCATGGGGATTGGCTGTTACCATGGGTGTTTTTGCAGTGGGGTCCATAAGCGGGGCGCATTTAAACCCGGCGGTCACAGTTGGGTTTGCCATTATTGGAGAATTTCCTTGGAGTGATGTGCCCGGTTACATCGTTGCCCAGATGATTGGCGCGATACTCGGCGCAACTCTAGTATTCCTGCACTATTTACCACACTGGAAAGCTACGGATGATCCAGGGGCGAAGCTTGGTGTGTTCGCGACTTCACCTGCAATCCCGCACACATTTTCAAATCTACTAAGTGAGATGATTGGAACTTTCATCCTTATTCTTGGTCTATTATTTATAGGGGCCAATGATTTTACAGAGGGTCTAAACCCATTCGCAGTAGGGTTATTGATTGTCGTGATCGGGATGTCACTTGGGGGAACGACAGGATACGCCATTAACCCGGCCCGCGACCTGGGGCCTCGCATCGCTCACTTTTTGCTGCCGATACCTGGTAAAGGCAATTCCAACTGGGGCTATTCATGGATTCCGGTCGTTGGACCGATTGTAGGGGGTTCACTTGGTGCCGTTTGTTATAAAGCATTTTTTATGGGGGAAATAACGGCAGGATTTTGGTCTGTTATGGGTGCAAGCCTGGTACTATTGATAGTAGCCTATGCTTTTGGTAAAAAACAGTCACATGAAATGGATAGCAGAAATATCGCTAGTTAATTAAAAGGAGGGGCATACACAATGGAAAAATACATTTTATCATTAGATCAAGGAACAACAAGTTCGAGGGCGATTTTATTTAATGAAAAGGGGGAAATCGTCCATTCCTCTCAAAAGGAATTCACGCAGCATTTCCCTAAACCAGGCTGGGTCGAGCATAACGCCAATGAGATTTGGGGATCGATCCTGGCGGTGATTGCCGGTGTACTATCTGAATCCGGTGTGAAACCAGAGCAAATTGCCGGTATCGGGATCACCAATCAGCGTGAAACGGCAGTCGTTTGGGATAAGGAAACAGGTACGCCTGTCTATAATGCGATTGTATGGCAGTCCAGGCAAACAAGTGGAATCTGTGATGAGTTGAAGGAAAAGGGACTTAATGATTTATTCCGGGATAAAACGGGATTGTTGATAGATGCCTATTTTTCCGGAACGAAAGTGAAATGGATCCTCGATAATGTGGAAGGGGCGCGGCAAAAGGCGGATGAAGGCAAGCTGTTATTCGGTACCATCGATACTTGGCTGATCTGGAAGCTATCAGGAGGCAAGGCTCATGTAACGGACTATTCCAATGCATCCCGGACATTGATGTACAATATACATGAACTGAAATGGGATGAAGAACTGCTTGAGATATTGACTGTACCAAAGTCGATGCTGCCGGAAGTGAGGCCTTCCTCAGAGGAATATGCACGTACGATCGACTATCATTTCTTCGGCCAATCGATTCCGATCGCCGGGGCAGCCGGTGATCAGCAGGCAGCATTATTCGGCCAAGCCTGCTTTAATGAAGGAATGGCTAAAAATACGTATGGAACAGGCTGTTTCATGCTCATGAATACAGGAACCAAGGCTGTCAGCTCCGAACACGGACTATTGACGACCCTTGCTTGGGGCTTGAATGGGAAGGTCGAATATGCACTGGAAGGCAGTATATTCGTAGCTGGCTCCGCCATCCAATGGCTGCGCGATGGCCTGCGGATGCTGCATGATGCCAAGGACAGCGAGGCCTATGCAAAACGGGTGGAAAGTACGGATGGAGTATATGTGGTACCAGCTTTCGTAGGACTTGGAACTCCATATTGGGACAGTGAAGTGCGGGGAGCCGTTTTTGGTTTGACGCGCGGCACATCAAAAGAACATTTCATTCGCGCCACACTTGAATCACTTGCGTATCAAACGAAGGATGTCCTTGATGCAATGGAGGCGGATTCAGGAATCGAGCTGCAAACATTAAGAGTGGATGGCGGGGCAGTCAAGAATGACTTCTTGATGCAATTCCAGGGCGACTTATTACGTGTGCCCGTCGAGAGGCCGACCATAAACGAAACTACAGCATTAGGTGCTGCATACCTAGCCGGCCTTGCTGTCGGGTATTGGAAGGATCAAGAAGAAATCTCCCGGCAATGGGCGGTGGACAAAACCTTTGAACCATCCATGGAAGAGCAAGAAAGTGAAAAATTATATGAAGGCTGGAAGAAAGCCGTACATGCCGCTATGGCGTTTAAATAAAAAACAACATGTATCCTTTCTCAAATGAGCTGGAGTATGATATAATGAAATCAAGTTAATAACTCGGCCGGAGAACAGGAGAGACCATGAATGCGTTATCGTTAATTCGATAATGTGCATTTATGGTCTCTTTTTTTGTTTTTAACGGCAGATTAGGGATATTAATATCTATATAACTTATGCGAACAAATGAACCAATTGAATATAATGACCGAATTCACGAGTAAAAGTGCAGAATTCACGAGTGAACAGCGCCAATTCATACAAAAAACAATAGAATGCAATACTTAAAGGAGGAGTCAGGCATGAGGTTTTCAAATATATATCGGGAAGAAACGGTCGAAACTCTGAAAAAAGAGAAATTTGATGTGGTTGTCATTGGTGGGGGAATTACCGGTGCAGGAATCGCTCTGGATGCAACGACCCGTGGGATGAAAGTGGCTTTGGTTGAAATGCAGGATTTTGCTGCAGGTACTTCAAGCCGCTCGACAAAGCTTGTTCATGGCGGATTGCGGTATTTGAAGCAATTTGAAATAAAAATGGTTGCCGAGGTTGGTAAAGAGCGAGAAATCGTATATGAGAATGGACCGCATGTGACCACGCCGGAATGGATGCTGTTACCGATGCATAAAGGAGGCACCTTCGGGAAATTCAGTACTTCGATTGGGCTTCGGGTCTATGATTTCCTTGCAGGGGTTAAAAAATCTGAACGCAGGAAAATGCTTTCGGCGGATGAAACACTAAAACGGGAGCCTCTCGTTAAGAAAGAGGGATTGAAGGGCGGAGGCTACTATGTTGAATATCGGACAGATGATGCACGTCTTACGATTGAAGTCATGAAGGCGGCTGTCGATAAAGGTGCAACACCGATAAATTATACAAAAGTAGATAAATTGTTATATGAAAACGGTAAGGTGAACGGAGTCCAAGTGGCCGATTTGCTTTCAGGTGATGCTTATGAAATATACGCAGACAAAGTTATTAATGCAGCAGGTCCGTGGGTGGATTCCATTCGTGAGAAGGACCAATCGAAACAAGGGAAGACGCTGAAGTTATCCAAGGGTGTTCACGTGGTCATCGACCAATCGAAATTCCCGTTGAAGCAGGCGCTTTATTTTGATACGCCTGATGGCCGGATGATTTTTGCCATCCCGAGAGCCGGTAAAGCTTATGTAGGGACTACAGATACTTTTTATGATGGTGATCCTGCAGTGCCGACCGTTACTTCCGAAGACCGTGCCTATCTATTAAAGTGCATACATTATATGTTTCCAGAAGTGAACATTACGGATGATGATATCGAATCCAGCTGGGCTGGGGTAAGGCCGTTGATTCTTGAAGAAGGGAAAGATCCTTCTGAGATATCAAGGAAAGATGAAATCTGGGAGTCCGATTCTGGCCTTATCACCATTGCGGGTGGGAAATTGACCGGTTATCGCAAAATGGCAAAAACGACGGTTGACCTTTTGGCAGGGAAGCTTGCCGAGCAGTCCAATAAAAATTACCCAGCCAGCAGCACGAAAGGAATGCCGATTTCCGGAGGGGATGTCGGGGGATCAAGCAACTTCTCCGATTATATCAAGCAACATGTTCAAATGGGAGTTGACTCAGGGCTCGCTGTAAAGGACTCCAAAGAGATATTGGCCATGTACGGGTCCAACGCACCTGTGTTATTCGATATCGCCAAAAATGAAGGAGACGGAGGAGCGAACAGCGGCCTTCCAAAGAAATTGTTCGTACAGCTGAAATACGCAGTTGATCATGAAATGGCCGCAACTCCAGTGGATTTCTTCTTCCGCAGGACGGGGACGTTGTTATTCGATATCGATTTAGTCCAAACGCATAAACATGCAGTGATCGATTATATGGCTGGATATTTTGGATGGACGGAATCAACAAAAATGGAGAGAACCAATCAATTGGAACAGGAAATATTGGGTGCGATTAAAGTATCTTGATCCATATGCAAAAAACATGACGCCGGCGGAATCGCTGGCGTTTTTTTTGTATTCGAAATGTGATTATCGGGGTATTTGCAAGTGGAAAAATAAAAATACATATGTGAGGTTTCCTTACGTGAAAACTATTGTTTAATCCATCAAGATGAAATATAATCATTAAAAGATAAATTAGAATTTTCAAACTATAAAGGGGGAGCTTGATTGTCTGAATTTATTACGGCTTTAAATGGAGTTTTATGGAGTTCGCCAGTCATTTATATTTTATTGGGAGTAGGTTTATTATTCTCGATTTTGACCCGTTTCCTGCAAGTGAGGCATATTAAGGAAATGGTCCTTTTGATGTTCCAAGGAAAGAGTTCGGAAGCGGGGGTTTCCTCATTCCAGGCTTTATCCATAGCCCTTTCAGGTCGGGTCGGTACAGGTAACATTGCAGGGGTGGCCACGGCTATCGCCTTTGGCGGTCCCGGTGCCGTTTTCTGGATGTGGGCCATAGCCTTCATAGGAGCGGCCAGTGCATTTGTGGAATCCACTTTAGCTCAAATTTATAAAGTCAAACAAGATGGTCAATATCGAGGGGGACCAGCCTATTATATTGAAAAAGGAATGGGCGTGAAGTGGTTTGCTGTTCTTTTTGCATTTGCAGCCCTTATAGCCATGGCCATCCTTATGCCAGGTGTTCAATCCAATTCGATTGCTGCCGGAGTGGAAAATGCATTCGGCATCAAACCGGTGTTCACTGGTTTGGCCATTGTCCTTTTACTTGGCTTCATTATATTCGGCGGTGTAAAACGGATAGCTAATGCTGCAACCTTAATCGTCCCTTTTATGGCCCTTGGTTATATATTGCTATCTGTTGTCATCGTTCTAATGAATATCACAGAATTACCAGGAGTCATTTCTTTGATATTCAGAAGTGCCTTCGGGTTGGATTCCGCATTTGGGGGGATCATTGGCATGGCGATAGCTTGGGGAGTGAAACGCGGCGTTTATTCGAATGAGGCCGGGCAAGGGACAGGAGCTCATCCTGCGGCTGCGGCGGAAGTATCACATCCGGCAAAGCAGGGTCTTGTTCAAGCATTCTCGGTTTATATCGACACATTGTTCGTTTGTTCCGCTACGGCCTTCATGATTTTATTTACAGGCATGTATAATACACAAGCGGAAAATGGTTCATTTATCGTCAATAATTTGGGAGATGTAACACCTGGTCCAGGGTATACACAAGCAGCAATTGATAGCGTAATCCCAGGTTTTGGTGCTGGCTTTGTCGCAATCGCCCTTTTCTTTTTCGCCTTTACGACGATCATGGCCTACTATTATATCGCTGAAACCAATATCGCCTATTTAATGCGCAACCGGAATGGTAAATCGGCCATGTTCGCCTTGAAGCTCATCATCCTGGCGGCCAGTTTTTACGGATCCGTGCGTACGGCAGAGCTGGCTTGGGCATTAGGGGATGCGGGTTTAGGCATTATGGTATGGCTCAATGTCATTGCCATTTTAATCCTTGCTAAACCGGCGCTCATTACGTTAAAGGATTACGAAAAGCAAAAGAAAGCAGGAATCGATCCGGTTTTCAATCCAAAAACTTTAGGCATAAAAAACGCCGATTTTTGGGAGCGTGAGTACACCGGCGACAAGGAAAATGTTTCTTGAGGGAAAATGCTATTAAATTAATTTAATAGAAGAAGATACATGAAAAACCAGCTCAAGTTATTTACGAGCTGGTTTTTCATGGTTTTGCGATAACTAGGGGGGATAATATGTTAGCCAAATTAGCTCAAGAAATTGTGAATATAACAGGTGAAGTAATCGGTCATGATGTACTTATCACGGATAAAGACGGAATGGTTCTTGGTTCAAGCGATAAGCCGGGAAATTTTATTGGGGGCACTCCGCAAAGTGAAAGAACCATAGAAACTCTGGGTCTAAGCAAACTATCGAAAGAGGAAATGATGGATTTTGTTCGTACTGGGACGCCTAAAGTTTCCGCATAAGGTGAGTCCAGTAAATAGGTAAAGCATGTATAAGGAGAGAAGAAACCGGCAGACCTCGCCGCGTTTCTTCTCTCCTTCGCTTATTGAATCACCCGAACTCAAAAACGGGACGTTCTTTAAGATCTCTGCTTTATAAGCTGTAAGTCGATGTATAGTTGCATTCTCGAATGAAAGTCATCAAAATCGATTGAGGTGAGATCGGTTATTTGATTCAATCTATATTTCAATGTGTTGGTATGAATGTAAAGCTGTTCCGATGTCGGTTTGATCCGGCAATTGTTCAAGAGATATATTTCCAGTGTTTGAAGGAGTTTGGTTTGGCTTTCCAGGTCCTTCTTTTGAAGAATTTCTAAATCCGTATTGATATAATTCGTTTTAGTATGATGGTTGGAGATCATTTCGAGGTAACGGAAAATCCCAAGCTTGCTATATTGGAAGGGAAGCTGTTCGGGTTCACCGATGAATTTGGCTGCGTTGATCACTTCCAGGGCTTCGAGATAGGATTTTCTTAATTGAAGAATCGAAGAGTATTCATTTCCGATTCCCGGGAATACCTTTTTATCAGTGAATTGAGAAAGAACGGTATTCGTTAAATCATTGGCGCTATCGGTAAGCAGGTCTTTCCCTTTTCCGTTGCTGCCAATCAGGACGATGATCTTCAATTGGTTTGTGAATACATGGGTAAAATGATTCAACGCATTGGCGAACAGACTGACTGTATCCGCTAATTCATCGAAATGTTCCGCATCTGATTGAGCGATGGTAAAGACATTGACAAGGAAAGTTTCCGGAATGAGAAGACTCATATTGGCGGCTTCCCATTTTATTTGGTTTTCCGTTTGATAGACTTCGTCAATGACCTTTTGATAAAACTCATTTTTTTCTTCATCTTTTTTCATGTTTATCTGTTTTTTCTGATAAAGGAGCTTGCCGATATGATGGGAAACCTCGTGTAAAAATTCAAGATCGGAATCAGTCATCATTTCCGTTTCTTGGACCCAAATGAACCCGAAGACCTGTCCTTTATGAACGGCGCTCACAACGACCCTTTGATTTAACCCGATTTCCTCGATTTGTTTCACCCTAAAGGGATGCTCCACTGTTTTAAGCTGTTCGACAATGCCCTCATCCATGAATTTTTCCAGGATTGGAATCGGCCAATGCTTTGTGAAGATGGTTTGCCGATTGGCTTGGTCGAAGTGTTCGATATAATATGAACTATATGCCAGCAATAAAAATTGGTCATTTTCGATGACGACTGGTTTTTTTAAATAAGTGCTGACCATATCCGTTATATCGTTGATGTTTGTGAGAGTCAGGATTTTTTCTAATGACATATATGGCCCCCTGCAGTTTTTTGAAGTGTATGACAACTTAGTTTAATAATACTTTTAAACTAATGATGTGTATAGGGGCAAGAACAAAGAAGGAACGGTATATGAAAAAATACCGTTCCTTTTAGGGGTTTTATTTTTGTTTTAAAGTTTTTTCGAATTCTTCGAATGTCTCTTCTACTTCTTTTGATGGTTTCGCTGTTAGAAGACTGACCAGGATGATGGCAATCAAGCTTGCGCCAAAACCAGGAATCATTTCATACATCATATCGGATAATCCTGCCATCGACCAGAAAATTACAGTAGCGGCACCAACGATCATCCCGGCTAAAGCGCCCCATCTTGTCATTCGTTTCCAGCAGAGGCTCAGTATGACCAATGGACCGAATGAAGATCCGAATCCAGCCCATGCATATCCGACAAGTCCAAGGATCGTATCATTCTGTTCCCAAGAGAGAATGAGCGCTATGACGGATATGGCCAGTACGGAAAGTCTGCCCAGGAAAACAAGCTCTTTATCTGAAGCGGAACGACGGAAGAAAGTTTTGTACATATCCTCCGTTAAAGAGCTGGCCGTAACCAAAAGCTGCGAAGAAATCGTGCTCATGATGGCTGCCAGTATCGCTGAAATCAAGAAACCAGTGATGAGCGGGTGGAATAGTATTTCCCCTAACTCTATGAAAATCGTTTCAGGATCAGCTAACTTCAGGTTGTTCTGATGAAAATACGTGATACCGATGAATCCAGTCAGCATGGCACCGATACTGGAGAAAATCATCCAGCCCATTCCGATAGTACGGGCTTTCTTGATTTCTTTAATAGAACTGATCGCCATAAAGCGGACAATGATATGCGGCTGTCCGAAGTAACCCAGTCCCCAAGCAAATAATGAGATGATTCCTAAAAAGCTGGTCCCCGTGAAAATATTCAACAGAGCAGGATCAATGGAACGTGGTGTGTCAATCGCAGGACCGAAACCGCCAACATGGAAAAGGGTGACGATCGGTACAAGAACCAAGGCTACAACCATGATGATCCCTTGAACAAAGTCTGTCCAGCTTACTGCCAGGAATCCACCGAATAAAGTATAGGCAACGGTGACGCCTGTTAAGATCCATAGGCCTGTATGGTAATCAAGGCCGAATGTACTTTGGAACAAGACTCCGCCGGATACCATTCCGGAAGAAACGTAAAAGGTAAAGAATACGAGGATAACCAAAGCCGAAATGAGCCTTAAGATCTGTGAGCCCTCGCCAAAACGATTTTCCAGGAAAGCGGGGATCGTAATCGAGTTATTGGCGACTTCCGTATAGGTTCTCAATCTAGGTGCAACATACAGCCAGTTCATATAGGCTCCTAATGTGAGACCGATTACAATCCAGATTGAACTTAGTCCAGTTGCGAACATGGCACCAGGCATACCCATTAAAAGCCAACCGCTCATATCCGCGGCACCGGCGCTTAATGCAGTGACAGCAGGTCCAAGACCCCGGTCGCCCAGCATATAATCATTTAAATTGGAAGTCCTTTTGTATGCGAAGTAACCGATGAGAAGCATGCCAGCCATGTAAATGCTGATCGAAATTATTAATGCGTAATCCATAAAAGACTCCCTTCGTGATGAAATTTATAATTTTTTGTTTTAAAAGAGGAAGCAACCTATTTGTCACTTCCTCCATTTAACTTCATTTTGGTTTCCGTATCCAGAATGGAGGATACGGAAACCATAGGGATTTCAAATCATCTTCCAAATTGCTCAATGGAACATTATCAGAATGTTTCGGATGTTGTTTTTGCTTGCATATGAAGCTGCAAGTAGTCCGGTCCGCCTGCCTTGGAATCAGTTCCTGACATGTTGAACCCGCCGAATGGCTGATAACCTACGATTGCACCAGTACAGCCGCGGTTGAAATACAAGTTCCCGACATGGAATTCTTCGCGTGCCTTTTCCATGTTAAGGCGATTTGTCGTAATGACAGCCCCAGTCAAACCATATTCAGTGTTATTGGCAATCTCAAGAGCCTCGTTAAAGTCCTTCGCTTTTGTGAAGGCAACGACTGGTCCGAAGATTTCTTCTTGCATCAAGCGGCCTTGCGGATCGACATCAGCAACGATTGTCGGTTGAACGAAGTAGCCTGTAGAGCTATCTCCTTCTCCTCCAGTCAGAATGCGTCCTTCTTCGTTCCCAATTTCAATATAGCTCATGATTTTGTCAAAAGCAGCTTGATCGATAACCGGTCCCATGAAATGATTTTCTACAGGATTACCAACTGTAAGTTGTTTTGTTAATTCAACAGCGCGAGCTAAAACTTGATCATATACATCTTCAACGATGACAGCACGGGAACAAGCAGAACATTTTTGTCCAGAGAAGCCAAATGCAGATTTCACGATCGATTGAGCAGCCAATTCAAGATCTGCCTCTTTGTCGACGACGATTGTATCTTTTCCGCCCATTTCAGCGATGACACGCTTCAGCCAAATTTGGCCTTCGTTCACTTCTGAAGCACGTTTGTAAATGCGCAGACCTACATCACGTGAACCTGTGAAGGAGATGAAACGTGTTTTAGGATGATCGACCAGGTAGTCGCCGACCTCTGCTCCGCTTCCTGGAACGAAATTCAATACACCTGCTGGAAGGCCTGCTTCAAGCATCACTTCAACGAATTTCGCAGCAACGATAGGAGTAGTAGAAGCTGGTTTCAACAGGATTGTGTTCCCGGTAACGATAGCGGCAACAGCTGTACCTGCCATGATCGCAAATGGGAAGTTCCAAGGAGAAATGATGATGCCGATTCCTAATGGAATGTAATCATAGCGGTTGAATTCTCCCGGACGGCTTTGAACAGGCACACCATCTTTAAGAGTAAGCATTTGACGAGCATAGAATTCAAGGAAATCGATTGCTTCCGCTGTATCAGCATCAGCCTCATTCCAAGGTTTTCCCGCTTCTTTCGTCAATAACGCAGAGAATTCATGCTTGCGTCTGCGAATGATGGCAGCCGCTTTGAACAAAACGTCAGCGCGGATTTCCGGCTTCACTTTTTTCCAGCTTTCAAAAGCGGTAACAGCTTCCTGCATGGCTTTTTCAGCAAGGTCCCTATTCGCTTTCGAAACGCGGCCGATGACCTCTTGCTTATCTGCAGGGTTGTATGAAACGATTTTCTCATCAGTCGTCACTTGCTCTGAACCGATATAAAGAGGGTAGTCTTGCCCTAAGTAGCCCTCAACAGTTTGAAGTGCTTCCTGATATGCTTTTTTGTTCTCCTCGTTTGTAAAATCAACAAATGGTTCGTGTTTATATGAAATCATTGATAATCACACCTTTTAATAGATTTTTTTGTAGCAATTAATAATGTTGAAAGTATATTTAGCTTCTGACCATCCCTTTGAAGGCAAAGGCAATATTGGATGGCCTTTCTGCAAGCCTTCTCATGAAGTATCCATACCAATCCAGACCGTATGGTACATAGACGCGCATTTTGTAACCTTGCTTGACCAATTCGTATTGAGTCTTGTTCCTCATGCCATAAAGCATTTGGAATTCGAATTGTGTATTTGGGATGTCATATTTCTTGGCCAGCTCTTTTGTATATTCGATGATTTTGTCATCATGTGAGGCAATGGCCGTATAATTTCCGTTAAGAAGACTTTGCTTAATCAACTTTTTATAGTTTTCGTCTACATCATTCTTCTCGGGAAAAGCCACCTCAGGAGATTCCTTATAGGCACCCTTTACGAGACGCAGGAATGGCTTATATTGGCCAAGGTCCTCCAAATCTTTCTCTGTGCGGAATAAATATGCTTGTAGAACAGTACTTATGCAGCTGTATTTTTCTTTGAACTGTCTAAAGATATCGATTGTTGCCTGACAGCGAACTTCATCTTCCATATCGATCGTGACCATGACTTTATGTTTTTCGGCTGTATCAAGAATTTTCGTCATATTCTCAATCACTAGTTTATGATCGATATCAAGTCCCAAAGAAGTCATCTTCAGAGAAACCTGTGAATCAAGTTTTTCCCTGCTGATCATTTCGATCGTTTCGATGCATTCTGCCGTCCGTTCCAGAGTCACTTCCTTGGAATCAACGAATTCCCCAAGATGGTCGACTGTAACCGACAAGCCGCTATTATTAAGTTGTTTAATGAATTTAATGGAACTTTGGAAATCAGTTCCCCCAATGATCTTTCCAGCAGCAAAATTTCCTCCGCTTTTTTTAGCAATATTATTAAGCAGGTTATTCTTAGATAAAAATAAGAAAAAGTCCCTTGTAATGGCTTCCATATAAAGCGCACCCCCTAAGAAGATGTATTTCTTAAATTAAGCTTAAGGTTTTTCGACAATATTCTCAATGTTCTCAAAAAACAATAATTCTGTCATTTCTTTGTCGGTTTTGGACAAATGAAAAGGTTTACATTTCTGCAGATGAAACGGAGGTTTATCTTTTGACTTAAAGAGAAACGCTAGAGGTAAAGCCTTTATTAGTAAGTAGGGCTTCTATGGATGCGTTTAAAAGTGGAAACTCGACCATAATCATCCAATGCGTTATAATGAACCTTATTTAACAGAATCGGTCAATGTTCGAAGAAAAAACGATAAATGAAGCTTTCAGACTTAATATCGGTGAAAAACCGCAAAAATAAGTGTATCGGCAAGCCGGGGAGGATAATGAATGGATGCTGTACTTGAAGAACTTAGAGAAACATCGGGATTGATAGTAGGATTAATAATGGCCCTGGTAATTATGGGTCTGATCGGTTATGCTCTTACGAATGTACATGAATCCATCGTTTCACCTGTGGTTCAGTTCATAAAGAAAATGGTCGGTCGAAAATAGTTCAAGCGGAATACATAAACTTTTGTCCCTAATCGATAACACCCTTGTTAAAGAAATCCCTGCAGGGTTTGTCTAAAAGGGACAAAGAGCCCCAAATATATACACATCAGCCGAGAATGAAGAAAATCCCCCGCTCCTAATGGAAGTGGGGGATTTTAATTCAGGGGATGTCGTTGAATCTCATATGAACTTTTTCACCTGAACTTTGAAAAGCCGGGGCCGTTGGAATGAAGGTTAATTTCCGAAAGAAAAGCTTGGGTTTTGGAAGCATGGATAGGAGAGTATGAACAAGAATTGAAAAATACATTTAGCCCCGCCCATAAGCCAGGGCCTTTTTGTTTACAAATTAAAGTAGTCATCTGCCTTTGCGCCTGCATCTATACTTCGAACCGCCTTCATGATTTTCTTTAAAACCCCGGCTGACGGCACATACTTGGGATCACTGCAAACTCTGCTTATCGTATTGCGTGAAATTCCTGACGCACTTACAAACTCCTCTTGTGTATATCCGTGTTTATCGATTAATTTACCGACCTTGCTTCGCGCTTTTCTCTTCCCGAATCTAAACATTTGATAACCTCCTAGAATGATTTACTAGCAGTCTCGTCCAGCTTTCACAAAAATATACACATAGTTTCGCAAATGTTTGGGATACAAAATTGAAAAGCAGTTCCCGGGTTGGTTGTATGATGAAGTTTCAATTAATTTGAATTTTTTTTCATTTAAATTATAATACTAAATAGACAGCGAACACAGACTGAATAATGTAAGTGAATGGCTAATTCATATGTACCTTAGGAGGAAATCATGGGAAGAATAGTTCATTTCGAAATTCATGTGAATGACATGGAACGGGCAAAGACGTTTTATGGAGAGGTGTTCGGATGGTCATTTCAAGACTGGAGTGATTATGCAGGGATGCCTTACTTTGGAGCAGTGACTGGCAATGAAAATGAACATGGTATCGATGGTGCTTTGATGCAGCGTCCTAGTGCTCCGCCGGAAACACACCAAGCGTTAAATGCATTTGCGTGTACCATTGGCGTGGAAAATTACGAATTAACGGAAGCTAAAATCATTGAGAATGGCGGCAAGCTCGCAATGCCCAAATTTGCCCTGCCCGGAATGGCTTGGCAAGGATACTATATCGATCCCGAAGGCAATACTTTTGGAATTCATCAACCCGATGTGAATGCAAAATAGAGTGGATAATAGGTGAATTGAAACATGGAATCACGAGACACGAAAGCCATGCTTGATATTGTACGCAATATCTGTCTTGCACTGCCGGAAGCTGATGAACATATTGATGGTTTCGGTCACAATACTTTTAAAATCAATGGAAAATCCTTCGTGATTTCTGGTGAAAGCGAGAAAGGATTCAGCTTGTCGTTCAAGTCAGATCGAGAAACTCAAGAATTATTGCTGCAGAAAGAGAAATATTTAAAAACCCCATATATAGGTCGTCACGGTTGGGTTTCCATTCAAAATCCGGATAGGGAAGACTGGGATGAATTGACCTATCTAATTCAAGAAGGCTATTTACGGGCGGCACCGAAGCGTATGGTAAAGAAAAGGAATGAGTTGAATAAAAAGTGAAGAAAGGCGGACGATCTGCCTTTCTTTATTTTTTACGTGTAAGAGGGACTCCGGAATTTGGAAAATATAAAGAGAGGGATTGTTGTCTCTCATCAGAAGAACGTTTAGTATTAATAGTAGGTTATGATTTGTATCTTAAAATAAGCAGCTAACTTTAAAGATTGCGAGAATCAATCAAGATTTGGTTGAAGGAAAGGTGTTTGGTTGAAGTGAAAGTTGAATCTTTTTTTTCTGAGAACATTAAAGCGGCACTTAAGAATGATCCGCCCGGTGCATGGATGCCAGATCTGCCAGATGGTTGTATTCGCTTGAGTTCAGGCTATCCTGATCCTGCTCTCGTTCCTGCTGAGGAGCTCAAGGTAGCTGTAGCCAGACTTCTTGATGAGGAGCAGGATTTGCCGCTCCATTATCTCGGAAGTCCGCGAATTCCAAGACTAAAGCAGCAAATCCAGAAAAGGTTGGCAGAGCGTGGAATTTGCGTTTTGGAAGAACAGCTTTTGATTACATCAGGAGCTTGCCAGGGGATTGATCTTATTGCCCGCGTTCTTCTTGATGATAAAGCGGTTGTAGCGGTAGAGTCTCCCACCTACATGGAGGCTTTGGAGATTTTTCAAAACTATACGAAACGGATTATTAGTATACCTATAGATGAACAGGGACTCCAAACATACCGATTAAAGGAAATGCTGGATGAAAGGAAACGCACAGGTCAAACCCTCCCGCGTTTTGTATATACAATCCCAACTTTTCAAAATCCAACTGGAACGACTATGACAATTGAGCGCCGGAAGCATTTATTGGAGCTTTCCATCGAGTATGATTTCCTCATTCTGGAGGATGATGCATACGGGGAATTATCCTTCGATAAAAATCCGGTCCCAATAAAATCTATTGATACATGCGGGCGAGTCCTCCAAGTCGGGTCATTATCCAAGGTTGTTGCGCCAGGAATGCGGATTGGATGGATAGCGGGAGAAAGTGAATTCATCAAGGCTTTTGAGTGGTTTAAAAAAGATTTAGACCATCCATTTGCTCAAAGTTCAATGGCTGTATACTTAGAAAACACCGATTTTGAGAAACGGCTCGACCTTCTAAAAGATACGTATCGTTCTAAATGCACTGCGTTAATCCATTCTATGGAACAATTCCTTCCAGAATCCGTTTCCTGGTATGTTCCAGATGGCGGTTACTTTGTATGGGTGAGAATTCCAGGAGTGGATACATCGCAGTTATTATCACAGGCTCTGGCTGAGGGTGTTTCATATGTTCCAGGGAAATACTTTTTCTTGGATCAAAACGATGGAACCGAGTTTCTCCGGCTCTCGTTCAGTTATGCCAATGAGAAAGAAATGATCGAGGGAATACGAAGACTAGGACAGCTTATCGCAACTAGTTTGTCCTGAAGGATTGTTAGTTTGTTAATCTATAAGTTATTTCGCTGTTTTTTTACACCTACTTCCTTAAAGGGGGTAGGTTTTTTATTCTTTATATCGAGTTAATAAGCAAAATATTTTCTTCCGACCATGAGAGAGGAAAAGGCTCATACATTACGTTTAAAAAAAGCATGAAAATTTTATCGCAGTGATTGAAGAAATATTAGGGGCAGTGGTGGACAAATTGACAAAAAGAAAAAACCCTTGATATATCAAGGGTTTTCGGATATGGAGCATAGCGGGATCGAACCGCTGACCTCTACGCTGCCAGCGTAGCGAGATGCTTTTCCTCTCTTAATATTAAATACTTTTAAAGTTGATATAATAGGTACCTTTCCAAAGAAGTAGGTAATAGTTTTTCCTTTAATACTAACTATTCCTTTTTAATGAGTGACCAATAATGTGACCAAATATATTTTTCTTTATTGCCTTTAGGTAGTACATAAGTATTGTTTTTTGAGTAAAAATCATTTATTAGAAAGTATAAAGTAATACATAATTTCAGTGTACTTTCCAAGATATTTTTTAACTTATACAAGATGATGAAAGAAAGGGAACAATTACTCTAAGTTTTAAGTATTACTCCTCCAAAAGTGACACTGGGAACCTATTCACATCTACTGCCATCTATGCAGCTTGAGACTATTAATGTCCTTAATGAGATTTTATTCGAGGAGGATTGATATAAATCAAGACTAGAAGATAACAATAAAGTTATAAATTCGGAACGAAGTCATTATGATTTCGTTCTTTTATTCGAATATTGTGCTTATCGGGAATTGTATAAATACAGGATAGTTTTCCTTTTTATCCTTGGCTCTGTTAAAAGATGTTGTTGATTTTCTTGATGAACTAACGGGACAGGTTAGCATTCCTGTAGTTCGTTATTTTTCAGCTTTGAAAAAAATAGGGCTCCTCAGTAAGATATGAGTAAGACACCACTCAAACTCAAAACCTTAGGAGGAACCCTAATATGAAGTTTAAAATGCAAGATAAACAAAATCAACT
>NZ_JBFTMS010000042.1:0-38374 GCF_056397085.1 Peribacillus sp. 05N428
AATAATATATGTCTTGAAAAAATGTTAACATTGTTTGGTGACGATAGCGAAGAGGTCACACCCGTTCCCATTCCGAACACGGCAGTTAAGCTCTTCAGCGCCGATGGTAGTTGGGGGTTTCCCCCTGTGAGAGTAGGACGTCGCCAAGCAGGTTTCATATGGAGGATTAGCTCAGCTGGGAGAGCATCTGCCTTACAAGCAGAGGGTCGGCGGTTCGATCCCGTCATCCTCCACCATTTTACACCTGCCGGTGTAGCTCAACTGGTAGAGCAACTGACTTGTAATCAGTAGGTTGGGGGTTCAAGTCCTCTTGCCGGCACCACTTTTTAAGATAGTACAAGCACGAGCCATTAGCTCAGTTGGTAGAGCATCTGACTTTTAATCAGAGGGTCGAAGGTTCGAATCCTTCATGGCTCACCATTTATATGCGGGTGTGGCGGAATTGGCAGACGCACCAGACTTAGGATCTGGCGCCGCAAGGCGTGGGGGTTCAAGTCCCTTCACCCGCATCTTTCATGCGGAAGTAGTTCAGTGGTAGAATACAACCTTGCCAAGGTTGGGGTCGCGGGTTCGAATCCCGTCTTCCGCTCCACTTTTCGTATGTGCCGGGGTGGCGGAACTGGCAGACGCACAGGACTTAAAATCCTGCGGTAGGTGACTACCGTACCGGTTCGATTCCGGTCCTCGGCACCATCATAAATATGCGCCCGTAGCTCAATTGGATAGAGCATCTGACTACGAATCAGAAGGTTGTAGGTTCGACTCCCGCCGGGCGCACCATGTTTTTATTGCGGGAAGTAGCTCAGCTTGGTAGAGCACTTGGTTTGGGACCAAGGGGTCGCAGGTTCGAATCCTGTCTTCCCGACCACGTGATTTTTAATGAATGGGGCCTTAGCTCAGCTGGGAGAGCGCCTGCCTTGCACGCAGGAGGTCAGCGGTTCGATCCCGCTAGGCTCCACCATTTTTCAATCAGAAACTTATATTATATTGGCGGTGTAGCTCAGCTGGCTAGAGCGTACGGTTCATACCCGTGAGGTCGGGGGTTCGATCCCCTCCGCCGCTACCAATAAATATAAGGACCTTTAGCTCAGCTGGTTAGAGCAGACGGCTCATAACCGTCCGGTCGTAGGTTCGAGTCCTACAAGGTCCACCATATTCATTTTTTTAAGCCGTGGAGGTATACCCAAGTTCGGCTGAAGGGATCGGTCTTGAAAACCGACAGGGGAGTCAAATCCCGCGGGGGTTCGAATCCCTCTACCTCCTCCATTTTTTCTAAAAGCAGCAAGTTGTTTTAAAACAACCTTACATAAAGGATGCGGACGAAACAATATTCACGAAAGCTTGATGCTAATCGTTTCATTATTACCGTCGCGGGGTGGAGCAGTCCGGTAGCTCGTCGGGCTCATAACCCGAAGGTCGCAGGTTCAAATCCTGTCCCCGCAATTATTAGGTCCCGTGGTGTAGCGGTTAACATGCCTGCCTGTCACGCAGGAGATCGCGGGTTCGATTCCCGTCGGGACCGCCATTATTTAAATTGAATACATATGTGGCTCAGTAGCTCAGTCGGTAGAGCAAAGGACTGAAAATCCTTGTGTCGGCGGTTCGATTCCGTCCTGAGCCACCATATCTTACAAAATTACGGCGATTGTGGCGAAGTGGTTAACGCACCTGATTGTGGTTCAGGCATTCGTGGGTTCGATTCCCATCAGTCGCCCCATTTCGCGGGTGTAGTTTAGTGGTAAAACCTCAGCCTTCCAAGCTGATGATGAGGGTTCGATTCCCTTCACCCGCTCCAAATATGGGCCTATAGCTCAGCTGGTTAGAGCGCACGCCTGATAAGCGTGAGGTCGATGGTTCGAGTCCATTTAGGCCCACCATATTCATATTGTTCCGCAGTAGCTCAGTGGTAGAGCATTCGGCTGTTAACCGAACGGTCGTAGGTTCGAGTCCTACCTGCGGAGCCATGGGGAAGTACTCAAGAGGCTGAAGAGGCGCCCCTGCTAAGGGTGTAGGTCGCGCGAGCGGCGCGAGGGTTCAAATCCCTCCTTCTCCGCCAGTTGGCCCGTTGGTCAAGCGGTTAAGACACCGCCCTTTCACGGCGGTAACACGGGTTCGAATCCCGTACGGGTCATAACAAAAAGGGAAGCATACATTCATGTATGCTTCTTTTTTTCATTTATTTTCCTTGATATAATCATCTTTTTGTTTATAGGGAATGTCTCCAAGTTGGGATTCTATATTTTCTTCTTTCAGGGTATCTTCATATTCCTTTTGCTTTTTGTTCGGTATATCCACTCTCGTTTTTCCTTCGATATCATTTGCGGCAAATCCTTCATAGTCTTCAGGAAATCCATCCGTTTCATCCTCGTTTTTATAAAGATCATTGTAATTGTCATGATCGCCGGTATAATCAGATGGCGTTTCTGATGTACCGAATTTGGCCACTTCACCAAAGCTATCTTCTTTAGCCGCCATTTCGATTCCATGACGATTTTCAAAATGATCACCCTTGGATGGAATCAGTATATCCTCTTCCACTGGCCTGTCTTGTGAAAGCGTTCGTTCTGGGGCATGCTCGACACAGTAGAGGGTGCTTGGGATCGCTTCAAGCCTCTCGATGGGGATTTCCTTATTGCAGGTTTTACAATGGCCATACGATCCTTCTTCCATGGCTTTCAAAGCTTCATCTATTTTCTCCATTTCGGATTGTGCATGCTCATCGAGTGCTTGATTCCGTTCCATCTCGAATAATTCGGTCCCTAGGTCAGCAGGATGATTATCATAGGATGATAATTCACCTACGGATTCCGTTTGGCTTTTATCCAGAACGGATTGTTCATCATTTTGAATTCTATTACATAGCTCATTTTTTTCTTGAAGCAGTTCTTTTTTGAATTTTTGCGTTTGTTGTTTCGTTGCCATATCCAATTCACTCCTTCTAAAGTCCAAATCTCTTTTTATATTGGTAAGGTGGTTGTATTATCTATTACCCGAATCGGAGTATAGGAAAACAATATGGAACGGAAGATAGAAAAAAGGACTGAGCGGATGGGCTCAGTCCCCGGAGATTATATAAGATAGCTGATGAATAATCCAATGGCCATGAGTAAGCCAAAGAAGGTGTTCGTTTGGGCAGTGGCTTTCATTGCCGGCACCATCGTGATCGGCTGTGTTTTACCTACGAAGCCTTTTATTGCGGCCATGGCCTTCGGTATGCTAAGGAAGGCAAGGAGAATCCAAGCCGTAACGCTTCCGGTAAGAACGAGCCCAACAAGCCATAGATAAGAGAAAGCGAACATGATTGCCATGAATGTCAGGGCGTTTTTCCTGCCCATCACGACTGGCATCGTTTTGCGGCCATGTGCCTTATCCCCATCATGATCTCGGAGGTTATTGGATAGGTTGATCAGCCCTACCAGTATCCCACTTGGAATGGCAATTAAGATGGCTGTTGAAGAAACATCACCGGTTTGAATGAAAAAGGCGATCAGGATTATCAAAAAGCCCATGAACAATCCAGAAAAAAGTTCCCCGAACGGTGTATATGAAATGGGCAGGGGACCGCCTGTATAAAGATAGCCGACAAGCATGCAAACGAGGCCTACTGCAGCAAGCCACCAAGACGATGCGGCACAGATATAGATTCCAATGATCAAGGCGATGGCATACATGCCAAGGGCCAAGTTCATGATTAGTCTGGGGGTCATCCCATGACGGACGATCCCGCCACCGATCCCTACGGATTCCTCCGTATCCAGGCCTCTCTTGAAATCATAGTATTCATTGAATAAATTGGTTGCAGCTTGAATCAGGATACTTGCAATCATCATGGCAGCGAATAGTAACCAATTCACTCCATCTTCCAAAAGTGCAATCACAGTTCCAAGTAAGACTGGGACAAAAGCTGCGGTTAGTGTATGTGGACGAATTAACTCCCACCAAATCTTCCAGGTCCGTTTAAGGGGAAGTCCGTCGTATTCTGTTTGCATTATTTCTCTCCTCAAAATCATTATTGGTTCTCTCGAAATTATAACAAATATTGAAATGTTGCACAAAAGGTTATCCTAATAAATGCAGGAAAAGTGGGTATGGGTGACAATTGAAATTCATGGGTGATGCATTTCCAAAATCAAGGGTATTTCTCTACATTCGCTAAGATTCATATAATAAGGAAAAAAGCAGGGAAGAATCGTTCGGTAAAGGGGCGTTTTATTGACATGAGGTTCAAGGGAGGTGTATCTTTAAATAGGTTAAATAGCTTTTAAAATGTACATTTGGGGGGATTTTTTTGGCTATCTCAGAGGAAACTGAACAGTTTCAGGGACTGGCTTCAGCTATACAAAAGGCGAAGGACTTGAATGATCAAGTTCTATTCAGTCATATTAAGAAGATTAAATGCAACAACCCCCTTTCATTTTATCAAGCTGGAAGAGAACGGTATGCGGGTGAACGCTTTTTCTGGGAGGACCCTGCAAAGGAAATAACCATCACCGGTTTAGGCAATGTTAAGAAACTCAAAGCGGCATCAAATGCCGAACGTTATAGAGAAGTCGAAAAGAGCTGGATCAAACTGCAGAATGATGCTGTCAAAACAGGAGTGACCGATGTAGAAGCGACAGGTCCTTTACTGTTTGGGGGCTTTTCTTTTGATTATGAAAATGACAGTACGCTCCTTTGGAATCAGTTCGGGGACAACCTGTTTTATATACCTGCCTTCATGCTTTCAATAGTGGGGAAACAAGCTTACTTAACGACAAACTTACTTTGTTCGCCTGATGATTCAGAAAAACTCTTCATAGATATGATAAATGAACGGGAAGCTTTCCTCTTCGAAAGCTTGGATGGCAATGGATTGGGTGCAAATTTCCTTGTTATGCAGAAGGAAGTCGAACCTGAGGAATGGAAGCGGACGGTCTCAGAGGCTGTTCAGGAAATCAAGACGACAGATCTCGACAAGATTGTTTTGGCAAGGGAGCTTCGACTTGGTTTTGAACGTTCCATCGATTCAGGGAAAGTGCTTGAACAATTGATTGCTGAGCAGCCATTGAGTTATATTTTCAGTTTGGAGGCTGGTGGTGACTGTTTTGTCGGTGCCACCCCCGAACGTTTGATTAAGAAACAGGGAAATGAAGTTTTTTCTACCTGTCTTGCCGGATCGATGCGGCGAGGGAAAGATGAGCAAGAAGATGTTTGTCTTGGTGAAGAATTGCTTCATGACCAAAAGAATTTACAAGAGCATCAATATGTCGTGTCGATGATATCCAATGCTTTTGATTCTGTATGCGAAAAGGTGATGGTCCCGGCCGGACCGACACTTATGAAAAACCGTCATATCCAGCATTTGTACACACCGGTTCGCGGTATATCCAAGGAAGGTGTCACGATTTTTGAATTCGTCGAGAGCCTCCATCCCACACCTGCCATGGGAGGACTTCCAAAAGAAAAGGCTGTTGTCCGAATTCGGGAATTGGAAGGTCTGGAACGCGGATTTTATGCGGGTCCTTTAGGCTGGGTGGATACGTATGGGAACGGGGAATTCGCTGTAGGGATACGTTCTGCCCTGATACAGAACAATGAGGCATCGCTCTTTGCCGGATGCGGAGTAGTGGAAGAATCGACACCCGAAAGTGAATTCCGGGAAACGGGGATTAAATTCAATCCGATGTTAAGTGCTTTAGGAGGAAATCTTAATGAATGACCGAGATGCATTGACAGCGTATGCTGCTTCATTCGTCGATGAGCTGGCACAAAATGAGGTGAAGCATGTGGTGGTGAGCCCAGGTTCACGATCCACGCCCCTGGCTTTGCTGCTAGTGGAACATCCTGATATCGAAATTCATATTAATGTGGATGAGCGTTCGGCTGCTTTTTTTGCCCTTGGTTTGGCTAAGGCCTTAAAAGAACCTGTCGGACTTCTTTGTACGTCCGGTACAGCCGCTGCAAACTATTATCCAGCCGTCATCGAGGCTTTCTATTCAAGAGTGCCGCTTATTGTACTTACCGCTGACCGTCCGCATGAATTGCGTGATGTCGGAGCCCCGCAGGCAATCGATCAAATACACCTCTACGGGAGACATGTAAAATGGTTTGTCGAAATGGCACTTCCTGAAAGCACGGATGGGATGATGCGGTATGCCAGAACGGTCGGTGCAAGGGCAGTGGCTACAGCGGCCGCTGAACCGGCAGGGCCTGTACATTTGAATTTCCCGCTTCGAGAACCATTGATTCCGGACCTGGACCAAGCAAAGGAGTACCGGCAAAATAAAAGGAAGCCTGCAGTGTTGATTGACAGTGGAGAACGGTCATTGTCCGCATCACAATTAGAAGCGGTTGCAACTACATTGTCAAAAGCTAAGCAAGGTATCATTGTATGTGGCGAATTACCGCATCCAGAGATGAAGGAAGCCATTGTCGCATTAGCGAAAAAACTTGCTTTTCCGGTACTGGCTGATCCCCTTTCACAGTTAAGGAGCGGAAGTCATGATAAAGCCGTCATCATTGATGCGTACGATACGTTTCTGCGCGATGAAACGGCAAAAGCGGCGTTCAGGCCGGAAGTGATCTTGCGATTCGGGGCAATGCCTGTTTCTAAACCGTTATTGTTATTCATGAAAAAACAAAAACAGGCGATTACTTTGGTCGTCGATGGCGGAGCAGGCTGGCGCGAACCAGCCGGTTTGGCAACGAATATGATTTACAGCGAAGAGAAAGATTTTTGTCTGCGAATAGCTGAAGGCATTACTTCTTCCCCTGATGATGAATGGCTTCGCTTATGGCAAACCGTCAACGGAGCGACGAAGGATGCCTTAGCCTCCGTCAGGGATGAAGCGGAGTTAAGCGAAGGCAAGCTGTTCGCCTTGCTTGCTGATATGATGCCATTGGAGTCGACGTTATTTGTCGGGAATAGTATGCCTATACGTGATTTGGATACTTTCTTTTTGAATAATGAAAAAGGAATCCAAACCATTGCCAATCGCGGGGCGAATGGCATCGATGGTGTCGTTTCCACTGCACTTGGAGTGAGCACGGTATCGAAAAATACAGTGCTGGCAATCGGGGATTTAAGCTTTTTCCATGATATGAATGGCTTGCTTGCAGCAAAACTTCAAAAACAAAAAATCACGATTTTGCTGGTTAATAATGATGGCGGCGGCATTTTTTCCTTCTTGCCGCAGGCAAATGAGAGGGAACATTTCGAAACTCTATTCGGCACGCCTCATGGGCTTGATTTTTCACATACTGCCCAGCTTTATGGCGGTAAATACAACAAGGTGCAAAATTGGGATGAGTTCGAGAAGGTATTTACAGAGTCGTTCGAAATTCAAGGTCTGAAAATCATCGAAGTACCGACAGAAAGAGAGTCCAATCTACAAAAGCATCGAAATTTGTGGAGCTTTGTTTCCCAGGAAATAAAAATGGTGTTAGACAGGGAAATATCATGAATATTGTCAGCAAGGATGTCAATTATGCTGTTGAAATAACGGGAAATGGGGATCCTCTTGTACTATTGCATGGATTTACGGGAAATCGGAATACATGGAAATTTCTCATCCCGCTACTGAGTGACAGGTATACGTTGATCATGGTCGACATCATCGGACATGGCATGTCTGCGTCACCAGCCGATCATCGAAGGTATGAGCTGGAAAATGTGGCTGAGGATATCAAGTATATTTTGGATGTGTTACATTTCCCGAAAGCCCATATCCTTGGATACTCGATGGGCGGAAGGCTCGGATTGGGATTTGCCTGTTTGTATCCTGAATATGTTGCTACATTGATACTGGAGAGTGCTTCACCAGGTCTTTTAACAGAAGAGGAACGGGAAATCCGAAGGGGAAATGATCGGAAGCTTGCCGAACGGATTCTTGCAAATGGCATGGAAGCGTTTGTGGATCAATGGGAAAACATCCCCCTGTTTGAAAGCCAAAAACGGTTGTCGGCCAAAACCAGATCGGCCATTCGGGAGCAGCGGCTGGCAAATGACCCTGCCGGCCTTTCCAATGGTCTTCTCGGCATGGGGACCGGCAGCCAGGCTTCTTACTGGGAACAACTGCAAAACCTTGATTTCCCGGTGCTCCTTGTAACCGGTGAACTTGACCATAAGTTTTGTCGAATAGCGGACTCGATGAATAAAATGCTGAAGCGCGCCGAATGGAAAATAATAAATGATGCGGGACATGCGATTCATGTGGAAGTTGGAGAAAAGTTTGGTAAAATAATAAGTGAGTTTTTAAAGCGAAATAGAAGGAGGAATTAAGGTGACGATTCAATGGGAAACAATACGTGAATATGATGAAATTTTGTATGAAAAATATAACGGGATTGCGAAAGTGTCCATCAATCGACCGCATGTACATAATGCATTCACGCCAAAAACGACTGCTGAAATGATTGATGCATTCGCAAGGGCGCGTGATGATTCCAGCATTGGTGTCATTATTTTAACAGGTGTAGGCGGCAAAGCATTCTGTTCAGGCGGAGACCAAAAAGTACGCGGAAATGGCGGATATGTGGGTGAAGATAACATTCCGCGTCTAAATGTTCTTGATTTGCAACGTTTGATCCGCGTCATTCCAAAACCAGTCGTAGCCATGGTGGCAGGATATGCAATTGGCGGAGGTAATGTCTTGAACGTGGTATGTGACTTGACGATTGCTGCTGACAATGCAATTTTCGGACAAACTGGACCGAATGTAGGAAGCTTTGATGCTGGTTATGGTTCTGGCTACCTTGCACGTATCGTGGGTCATAAAAAGGCGCGTGAAATCTGGTACCTATGCCGTCAATACAATGCACAGGAAGCATTGGATATGGGATTGGTCAACACGGTCGTGCCTTTAGACCAATTAGAAGCGGAAACGGTTAAATGGTGTGAAGAAATGCTTGAGAAGAGCCCGACTGCACTTCGTTTCTTGAAAGCGGCAATGAACGCTGATACGGATGGCCTTGCAGGTCTTCAGCAATTGGCTGGTGACGCTACACTTTTATACTATACAACAGAAGAAGCAAAAGAAGGCCGCGATGCATTCAAAGAAAAACGCACTCCGGACTTTGGGCAATTCCCTCGTTTCCCTTAATGAAACGCGTGAATCGATGAGACTGACAGCTTGGCGGAAAATCGCCGGGCTGTTTTCTATATCAAAAAGGAAGAGGGGAAGCAGCAATGGCAGAAGAAAAGTTGCCGAACTGGCTGAAAAATCGGGCGCATCTTTCACCGGATCGCCCGGCAATTGAGTTTGAAGGTCATACGTATAGCTTTCTTGAACTGTATACTTTATCGGAGAAGATGGCTGGAAGGCTTTCAAGCATTGGTCTGGGCGCTGGCGATTCATGCGCGGTTTTGCTCCGTAACCATATTGATGGTGTTGTCGTTATCCATGCACTATTTCATCTCGGTGTGAAGATTGTGATGCTGAATAATAAGCTAACGGCAAAAGAGCTGTCCTGGCAGATCGAGGACAGCAAAACAGCCTATCTTGTTTCGGAAGGGTCCTTCTCCGGCAAACTAGCTGATATTGGTGAGATTCTCCCAGAGTTGAAGCTTCACTTAATGGAAGAATTGCCGGAGGAGGGCACAGCAGGGATACTTCAAGAGTTTTACCTTGAGGATACCGCTACGATCATGTATACATCTGGTACGACAGGAAATCCAAAAGGGGTCATCCAAACATTCGGCAACCATTGGTGGAGTGCCGTTGGGTCTGTTCTGAACCTTGGATTGCATGAAGAGGATTCTTGGTATTGTGCGGTTCCGATCTTTCATATTAGCGGTTTATCCATCTTGATGAAAAATGTGATTTATGGCATGAAAGTCGTTTTGGCGGAACGTTTCGATGAACGGGAAGCAAACCGGAGCATCCAGGAAAATGGCGTGACGATCATTTCGGTCGTGACGGCGATGCTGAATAGGATGGTGCAGGATATGAAGGGAACAAGCTATCCCAAAACCTTCCGCTGTTTCCTGTTGGGCGGCGGCCCTGCACCCGTCCATTTGCTTGAGGTATGTAAGGAGAAAGGGATTCCCGTCTATCAAACATATGGGATGACCGAAACGTCTTCACAGATTGTGACGCTGGCACCGGAATATAGCATGGCAAAAATCGGCTCTGCGGGAAAGCCTTTGTTTCCTTCGCAGTTACGGATTGAGAAAGACGGCACGATGTGTGAACCGGGTGCAGTGGGGGAAATCGTGGTTTCAGGTCCGAATGTGACGAAAGGCTATTTTAATCGGATGGATGCTACACAGCAGGCCATTACCGATGGATGGCTTTATACTGGGGACCTTGGTTATCTCGATGAGGAAGGTTTTTTATATGTGCTTGACCGACGTTCGGATTTAATCATTTCCGGCGGTGAAAATGTCTACCCGGCCGAGATTGAAAATGTCCTTAGTACGCACCCCGATGTGTTCGAAGCGGGAGTGACGGGGACAGAAGATGAAAAATGGGGACAGATCCCGCTTGCTTTTGTTGTCCTGCATCAAGGTGCAGAGCTAGGTGAGAGCGAACTGCTCGAATATTGCAAGGAGTATTTGGCATCCTATAAGATTCCCCGGAACGTGATATTTTGTAAGGAGCTTCCCAGGAATGGAGCAAGCAAGCTTCTTAGACGGGAACTGAAGAAGGAGATGGGGGAATGGCAATGAAGTTATCCTACATTTCCCTAAAGCTCATTAAGGCCCCTTTAAAGCGGCCATTCAAGACGCATCTCGGAACGGTAAGCGACCGGGAAGTGATAATTGTCGAAGCCATGGATGAAGACGGATTGATTGGATACGGGGAAGCTGTACCTTTTACAAGTCCTTGGTATACCGAGGAAACGACCAAAACATGCTTTCATATGTTGGATGACTTCTTAATCCCGCTGACATTGGCCAGTCAGATCAGGCATCCTGATGAACTGCCGAACTTATGGAGCGGAATCAGGCGGAATGCAATGGCGAAATCGGCACTAGAACAGGCAATCCTCGATTTGTATGCGAAGCAGAAAGGAGTCTACCTTGGACGGCTGTTTGGCGGCGTACGAAGTGAAGTGGCCGCTGGCGTAGTCATTGCATCGAATGATATAGAAGATGCAATGCGCCAGATCGAGGATTTTTCCGGTTCCGGTTATCAGCGATATAAAATAAAAATAAATCCTCAAAATGATTTGGATTTTTTAGCGGAAATCCGTCGGGCCTATCCCGATATCCCGCTAATGGCAGATGCCAATTCAGCGTACACTCTTGATGACATCCCGCATCTGCAGAAGCTTGATGACTTTAAGCTGATGATGATTGAGCAGCCGCTGGGGCATGACGACATTGTGGAACATTCATTTTTGCAGAAACAGCTGCAGACACCCATTTGCCTTGATGAAAGCATAAATTCATTTCATGATGCAAAAAGTGCACTGTCGCTCCAGAGCTGTGGGGTCATCAACATTAAGATGGCTAAAGTCGGCGGCTGGATGGAAGCGGTAAGAATCCATGATCTATGCCTGGGAAATGATGTGCCCGTTTGGTGCGGCGGTATGATTGAGTTTGGCATTTCACGTGCACATAATATTGCACTTGCCTCATTAAAAGGGTTCACGATTCCCGGGGATATATCATCTTCATCCCGTTATTGGGATGGAGATATAATCGATCCTGAAGTCATCGTCGAAAATGGCATGATCCAAGTTCCCGATAAAGCTGGAATCGGTTTTGCCATCAATGAAAAGCGGCTTAAGGAATTGACTACATATAGTAAACTGTACAAGTGAAACATCAAAGGAGGTGCACGCCCACCTCTTTTGATCAAATATTGATCCCATCTCCTTTTACTCCCACGATCTATGTAACTTACCCAATTAGTACTTTATTGGACGGAAACCCCACCCTTTTGGAACATGATTTTAATAGGATACTAACAGTCGGCGGAAAGGGTACGGCTGACTGAAATCAACCTGAACATTTTTTATTTGTCTGCAGATTTTTTGGAAAAACCATTTAAATGGCCCGATAAACCATAATTTTTTCGTAAAATGGGGCTTTGTCTATTTTTCCTTTATTGGATTATTTTGTATAATGAATGAAAAGAAGGGCACCAAAGGGAAAAGGAGGGGAGAGTGTATGAAAAAACCGTACCTTATTGCGGAAATTCTACTAAGAAGGGGCATGCCTGACTATGTCATAAAAGAAGTGACGGCATTGAAGGAGTGCGAGCTGTTTCTTTTGAAGAGAAAGTGGGGCCTATATGACCGGAAGACAGGTGCGTAAAGATTAAAGTAAAAAGGGAACCGTTCGAGCAGGTCCCCATGCGTTTAAGGTTTTTTTAGCCGGTACCTATTGACTGGACGGCCTATGCTGCCATATTGTACGTCAAGCTGAAGGACTTCTTCGCCATGCAAGTATTCAAGATAGCGCCTAGCTGTAACTCTGGCGATTCCAATCCCATCAGCCACTTCTTCTGCAGATAGTGACCCAGGCTGGGTCTTTATGAACTTCGTCACTTGCTCAAGAGTCGCGCCATTCAATCCTTTCGGAACATCATATTTCGGACGCGCTTCAGAATGTGTCTTATTTTGAAAGAGGATTCGGTCGAGCTGATTTTGGGAAATTTGATGATCAGGTTCAACCTCCATCCGAAAAGCATAATATTGTTCCAGCGTATGTTTTAGCCTATCGAATTTAAATGGCTTGATTAAATAGTCAAAAGCCCCGTTCTGTATCATTTTTCGAATCGTTTTCTGATCATTTGCCGCTGAAATGATGATGACATCCACATCAATTTGCTCTTTTCTAATTTGATAAAGTGTATCAACCCCGTTTAAAGATGGCATGAAGATGTCCAAAATGACAAGGTCGGGTTTAGACTGCCTGATTTTTTCCAGACCTTCAAGCCCATTTGAAGCTGTATCAACGATTTTAAAGGCAGGCAGGCGCTCGATGAACTGTTTGTTGACCTCCTGGACCATTGGGTCATCTTCAATTAAAAGTACACGAATTTCGTTAGTCATTTTGGTTCTCCTCTATATCATGCATCGGAAAAGAAAGAAAAAAGCTTGTTCCCTCATTAGGGCGTGTCGTGAATTTCATTTCGCCGTTCGCTTTTTTTACAATTTGGTCAATTAGATAAAGACCAATTCCTGATCCTTCCGCACCTTTTGTTGTAAAACCATACTCGAATATATCTTTATGAATGTCCTCGGGAATGCCGGGTCCATTATCCTCAAGCACGATTTGACAATGACGTTCATCCTGGTAGATGGATAGATAAACCTGTTTGGTTTCCTCTGAACAATGCTTTAGCGCTGCGAATGAGTTTTCGATCAGGTTTCCGATTATCAAAACAAAATCGTGATGATCCAAACCAGCGGGGAAGCGGTCCAATTTTGTGTGTTTGTCCATGATGAGCTCGATCCCGAGTTCCCGTCCCAAGGAAATCTTACTTAATATCAGCCCCACTAAATTATCATCGTGAATGTGCTTCGTCAAAAACCTGGTCAATTCCTCTTGTTCTTCCGTGATCTGAAAAATGTAATGCAGCGCTTCGTCAAGATTACCTAGCTGGATCAATCCTGCTATCGTATGAAGTTTGTTCATATGTTCATGGTTTTGAACGCGCAGGGCTTCCACGAATGCTTTGACACTGGTCAACTCTTCAGCTAGCTTCGTCACATCGGTGCGATCCTGGAAAATGGCCACGGCACCGATCGTTTTATCCGCAATCTTTATCGGTACCCGGTTGCTTACAATATTCCTGTTTTGAACGGAGATTTCCTGATTGAAGATGGGAGATGTCCGATCGAGCACTTCCGGGAGACGGGTATCGTGTATGATATCATTGATATTCTTGCCTATGACCGCACCTTCGATCTTGAATATCTGCTTAGCCTTTTCATTGAAAATCGTGATGGCCTGATTATTATCTATGGCGATGACCCCTTCATGCATGGCATTGAAAGCGGCTGTCCTTTCAACCAACATCCGTGAAATTTCATGGGGTTCCAGTTGGAAGGTTTCTTTTTTTATCCTTTTTGCCATGAGCCAAGAGCCGCAAACACCGAATAGAAGGGTAAGGACCAGGATAATCGCGATTTCGCCTTTCAGGTCCTTTATTAATTCCGGTATCGTAGGCAAGATATTCCCGACCAGCACGACGCCGATTTGCTCTCTATCTCCATCGAGGATCGGGACAAAGGCGCGGATTGAAATGCCAAGTTCGCCAGCAGCCTTTGAAAGGTATTCGTGTTCAGCGAACGCAGCGCTTTCATCACTGCTGCTAGACGGGGTCCCCAATTGACTGAACACCGGGTGGGAATAGCGTATATGCTGATTGTTGAGTACAACTATATAATCCGCTTGATGGATTTTCCTTAAGTTTTCAATAATCGGATTAAGCTGCGTCCATCCTTCAGGCTCACGGACCAATTTCTGTACTTCAGGGAGTTCGGCAATGGTATGGGCTGTGATCATGGATCGTTTGCCGATTTCATCTTCCCTGACCGAAACGATATTTCCGAATATAAAAATCCCGCCTATTAGTATCGAAAAAGCGACGATTACGAATGATAGCAGGGTGATTTTAATTTGAATGGGCATATGAAAGGATTTATCCATTGGTTTTCCTCCATTACTTCTATACTTAATAGTAACAGAATTTCTATCACTTTTCGCTATTTTTCGCGCAGTGTATTACGACAGTAAAAAGCTGTGATAGAATAGTGATAATGTGAAGTGAGCGGTGAGGAGTTGTCGGTATGCGTGCATTATGGGGGTATTTCTTATTAATTGGCTTGGGGCTGTTGATAGCCGTGTATATATCGTTTCAATCGTTCTTTACAAGCTTCGGTTTCAATTTGCCGAAGGATGAGGAGCAGGTCGGGATGAAGGATCAAATCGTGATTAAGTTCAGTCATGTCGTTGCCGAAAATACACCTAAAGGGCTAGCTGCGAACCGATTTGCCCAACTTGTCGATGAATATACAGACCATCGTGTCAAAATAGAAGTTTATCCTAATCAGTCATTATATAGTGATCAGGAAGAAATTGAGGCATTACAAGAAAACAAGGTGCAGATGATTGCACCGACTGCATCTAAAATTACGAGCATATCAAAGAAATGGATGCTATTGGACCTCCCTTACGTCTTTCCAACGGACGCTGCCTTGCAGGAAGCGTTGAATGGGGAAGTGGGGGAAGAGCTGCTTAAGCAGCTGAATATCATCGATATCGAAGGACTCGCATTTTGGTCGAATAACTATAAACAGATTACAAGCAGTAAACCGATACGGCATCCAAGTGATTTTGCAGGAAAGCATTTCAGAATCATGCCAAGTGCAGTCCTGGAAAGCCAATTCAAGCATTTTGGGGCGACAACTTCCGTCCTGGAGTTTAATGAAACGTTCAAAAGCCTTGAAATCAACGAAACGGACAGCCAGGAAAATACGATTTCGAATATCTATTCCAAGAAATTATATGAAGTGCAAAAATATTTAACGATCAGTGATCATGGCTATTTAGGGTATGTAGTCATGATTAACGAGCAGTTTTGGAACAAACTCCCTTTGGATATTCAGCAGCAAATCCAACGGGCGATGAATGATACAACGAAATGGCTATGGATCAAATCAAATGAATTGAATCAGGAACAGCTAAGGGAAATCCAGCAAAAATCGAATATCGACATCTATACACTTTCAGATGAGGAGAAGAAAGAATGGATGGATGAGATGACCGTCATCTATCCGGAATTCGAATCCACGATTGGAACCGAATTGATGACGAAAATGGAAAAGATCCGTGAGAAGTACTTAAAGGAATAACTAACGTAAGGGAATCCCATTGAAAGGGGTTCCCTTCTTCTTTATCGTTCCCGATAGAATGACTCTTCTGGATTTTGTAAAAAATCAATCATCTCTTCATAATCATATGTTTTTAAAACTAAACCATTTTCATCAAACACGATGAATGCAGGTTCTTTCTTTAAATCAAGTTTTGGATATTGCTCATTCAATGACTTGTAAGATGCTTCATTTGTAATTGGGCCCACATTGGTTATATTACTCTCTTCTAGTAAATCAAATGTAATTTCTTTACCAACGGTATGGAGCGAATACGTATGACCCTCACTAGGCAAAAGATTCGAATGAATTCTAGCGTAATCATCTTTTTCATCCGTGCAAGCAACTAGCATCGATAGGAGTAGAAACGTTAAACTTCCATTTATGACCTTTTTCATATTTTCCCCTCTCTAAGCTTACATTTAATTATTCCATAAATTGTAATGATATAAGCTTATCATAGTTGCTTAGAACAGGAGGCTATCATGCTTTGTCAGGAACCGAAACTCCAACTCAAATAAGCTGACAAAAGAGGTACAAAAAAGAAGCGAATCCAAAGGGAGCCGCTTCTTTCTCGTCTATTGCAAGGCAGTTTGCAGTGTCTTTACGTTTTTTTCCATTAAACTGAAGTAATCTTCGCCGGCTTCGATATCATTATCCGTCAACACGGAAAGGTTATGGAGCTCAAGTGATTTCGCTTCCATTTCCTTTTGGATGATTTCGGTAAGTTTAGAACTGATATTCTGCTCAAAGATGACGTAGTTCAAGTCTTCTTTTTCAGCCATGGTTACGATTTTCCCCAGTTCCTTTTGAGAAGGTTCGTTTGAAGATGTTAGTCCTGTGACGCCAATTTGTTCCAATCCGTAGCGTTCCTCCCAATAACCATATGCAGAATGGGAAACGATGATCTTATTGGTACGGCCCGACTCGATTGTCGTCGCGAATTTTTCATCAAGTGCCTCAAGCTTTTCGGAAAGCTCATTGAAATGGCTGTTGAAGTATTCTTCCTGTTCCGGCATTTTTTTCGTTAATTCGTCCTTGATGGTTTTAGCCATGTCAATGGAATAGACGGGATCTAACCACAAATGCGGATTAACACCCCCATGGTCATGACCGTCTTCTTCGTGTGCATGTTCTTCTTCATGTTCATGCTCCTCTTCTTCAAGATGAACCGTTTCGCCCACCGCAATTGTGCTGACGCCTTCTTTGCTTAGAATTGGTTCAGCCTTGGTTACAAAGCCTTCAAGATTATAGCCAATATAGAAAAACAGGTCTGATTCAGCCATTTTCACAATATCTTTTTGAGAGGGTTCGAATGAGTGTTCATCCGTTCCTGGAGGATAAACCGTCTCGACATTCACGTACTCCCCGCCAATGGCCTCAGTGAAGTATTGTAAAGGGTAAACCGTCGTATATATATCCAAGGCATCCTTGGTTTCCTTTTTACTCGATTCTCCCTTTGAGTTGCCGCAGGCTGACAGAAATACCGCAGTAACAAGTAAAAGGGAGAGCAATGCTCGAATTTTCATATGATATGCTCCTTTATAATTCGTATTGATTACGATTTGAATTTTATGTGGTAAAAACGAAATGATTACGATTTGACTTCTGTATGATACAAAAGATTGCAAAGGAAAGCAAGGTTTTTTTCTATTGGTCCTCACTTTTTTCTTTTTTTTCGGGAACAAGGTCAATGCCCCCTGGATGAAACGGATGACATTTAAGAATCCGGATGAGTGCTAACCAGCTTCCTTTTATAGGTCCGAAACGATTGACCGCTTCCAAACCATAATGGGAACAAGTTGGATAAAAACGGCAGGTGGGCGGTTTTAATGGAGAAATGGCAACTTGGTAAAAACGGATGACTCCCATTACTATTTTTTTCAGCACGATGCTTTCAGCTCTTTTCGAGTAAATTGACTACCCTCAATTATAGCATATTTTCTAAATTTCCCAAAAGGGTAAAAAAGGAATGAGCCTATTGGCAATCCGATTGATATAATGAGAATTAATTTTAAAGGATGAAATATATTGTTATTCAAGGTAAAATAGAGATGACATACAATTAAGGAGTGAATTAAATGCCTTCAGTTGAAAGCTTTGAATTAGATCATAACGCTGTTAAAGCCCCATATGTTAGACATTGCGGTGTCCATAAGGTAGGAACAGATGGTGTTGTTAATAAATTTGATATCCGTTTTTGCCAGCCGAACAAACAAGCGATGAAGCCTGACACGATCCATACCCTGGAACATTTGCTTGCATTCAATATCCGTAAGCATTCCGAGCGCTTCGATCACTTTGATATTATCGACATTTCGCCAATGGGATGTCAAACAGGATATTACCTTGTGGTCAGCGGCGAGCCGACTGTGACGGAAATTATCGATGTTCTTGAAGATACATTCAAGGATGCTGTTACAATTACCGAAATTCCTGCTGCAAACGAAAAACAATGCGGCCAAGCAAAATTGCATGATCTTGAAGGAGCTAAGAAATTAATGAATTTCTGGCTTGCACAAGATAAAGAAGATCTTCATAAAGTTTTCGGTTAATAAAAAAGTTCCTGTCCATTTGTGACAGGAACTTTTTTCATTTTTCGGGTTCTTCTTTTTTTTCCTCATCCTCTGGCAAAGGTTTGACCGGATCCACTGTATGCTTGTAGCTGTAACCTTTTCCGATTGTTAAGACCGATAGTGCCAATACAATCAGAATCACAATAATGGAGATAACTAAAACCGTAATCATACTTTACAGCTCCTAACGTTCACAATTTAGATTCATTTTAGCATAAGAACCGAGTCAGCTAATGTTTCAATTTTCGAATAGAGGGAATTATAAAGGTATAACCAACTTACGGAGGTAGATATTTATGGCTCAGAAAAAATTAGGAACTTTAGTGAATAAGGAAATTGCAAACTTCAGTGTTCTTTATACGAAAATTCATAATTACCATTGGTTCGTGAATGGACCGCACTTCTTTGAACTGCACCAAAAATTGGAAGAGTTATATAAAGAAGTGACATCCAACTATGACGAATTGGCTGAAAGACTATTGGCCATTGGTGAAAAGCCGGTTGCTACCCTTAAAGAGTACATGGAATTAACGACGATCGAAGAAGCGACAGGTAATGAAAATACAGAAGATATGGTTCAAAGCGTCATCAGTGATTTTGAAAAGCTTTCCGAAGAGTTCCTGGAAATCATCGAAGTTGCCGAACAAGAAGATCCGGTTACGGCCGATATGCTGACAGGCATGAAGAAAAGCTTAAACAAACATGCTTGGATGCTGCGTGCGTATTTAGGACATTAAGATTTAGGAAAAGCCCTGCTTCGGCAGGGCTTTTTTTGGGGTTAAACCTATAAAAAAGGCATCCATCAAAAGAGGGACACCTGACATGGTATGTATTTAATGAATATTCCTAGGCGGAAAATGTGTAGGTTTCGTGTCGCTCATACTATTTTGAGCGAACTTCCCTTTTAACGTTTCAATAATGTAAAGGCCCATTAAATTGGTTAGTTCCTGATCATCCATCTCTTGAAGCAATTCGAAAATTTCCTTGCGGTCAAGCTGTTCCAGAACCGCAAACGTAAGCATATCAATATCTTCTTCATCACCAGTCATCTTATCACGGTACATATTGTATAATTCTTCAATTAACTTCAAAACTTTCACCTCACATTTATTAGAAATCCGTTATCTCTTTATATGTAGGTTATCAAAAAAACCTCTGGGTGCATATAAAAATCTTAAGGGATGCTTGGGCTTATTATATGTTTTACCCTTTGAAAGATACTTTAATCTATTATTTAACATCTTTGTCCTTCTGTAAACAAAATTTTCCATTGTATGAAGTGGGGAAATACGTGAAAAATAAGCGTAGGATATATGGAAAGGGTGGATGAATGTGTCTGAAGACAGGAAAAAATATTACATTTGGCTTCCGAATGGACAGATAACACAAGATAGGGAAAGTTCTCCATGGAACTTCGAAATCGAAGCGACAGATAATGAAATCATCAAATTACGTGAATTATTTGATTACAATTATTCAATAGGGGAAGAAAATTTTTACCGGGCACATGTCCCATACCTTCAATATCATTTTGACCGTGAAAATGATAAGCAGGATATCACCCTTCAAAAAATTTACGAAATGATTTACGCCCTGGGTACTGAAGAAGGAAGACGGCATATAGAAAGCATGGGGATACTACAGGCAAAACCAACAGACGATGGCCTCGAATATTGAGGGTCCATCGTTTTTTTGATGTAATGCAGATTCCCTCTGGATAGTGATTTTTTTTACCCATATAATGAAACAAGGAGCATGGCACCATTTCTTATACGGAGAGAAGGGGAAAAATGAAACGATTTCTTGATAAGAACGGATATAAGGTCGAATTCTCCGAGAATCCTGTCTTTGGAGAGCCTTGGCATGTTTTTGTGCTAAGCCGATATAAGGGCAGGTGGGTATTGACCAAACACAGAGAAAGGGGATTCGAGTTCCCTGGCGGTAAACGGGAAGCAGGGGAATCCATTGAAGAAACGGCCATACGGGAAGTGTATGAAGAAACAGGAGGCTTGGTGGACCAGCTGCAATTTTTGGGACAATATAAAGTGCATGATCCAGTGAAGCCATTCGTTAAATCAATATACTATGCCGAATTGCGTGAAATAGAGAAGAAACAAAATTACCTGGAAACGGAAGGCCCGATCTTTATGGAATCATTGCCGGATGTACTCGGTGAGGAGTTTAGCTTCATCATGAAAGATGAGATTGTACCGCTGAGCATATCGAGACTGGATGATGGCATTTTGCAAAGAAACGAGTGAATGGCAGGAACTCACGAGTAAACCGGTGGAACTCACGAGTAAATGTCCGAAACTCACGAGTAAATAGCCGGAACTCACGAGTAAACCGGCGGAATTCACGAGTAAAGGTCCGATTCACGGGTAAATCATCAAAATTTACGAGTAAACTCACGAGTAAAATGCAGGAACGTAACTACATTCATGTTTTAACTCAGCATGAGTGAAAAACTGCCGAGGGTTATCGGCAGTTTGGTTAGTCTTTGATTAATTTTCGCTCGAGCAGTTCCACTAGTTGATACATGATTGTGGCAAAGACGGCAATGATCATCAAGGCAAGCATTACGAGGGTGAAGTTGAAGACTTGAAAGCCATAAATGATTAGGTAGCCGAGTCCTTTGGCCGAAACAAGGAATTCCCCTACGATGACGCCGACCCAGGAGAGGCCGACATTCACTTTCAATGTCGAGATGATCGTTGGGAAGGATGCGGGTAATATGGCTTCCCGAAAAGCTTGTGTTCTTGTGGCGCCAAAAGTTTGGAGTACTTTCAGGTAGTTCGGGTCCACTTCGCGAAATGCGGTGTAGACGACGATGGTGGTGATGATGATGGAGATGATCGCCCCCATCGAGATGATGGATGGAAATCCAGGGCCGAATGCTACGATGATGATGGGGCCGAGTGCCACTTTCGGCATCGCATTTAAAATGACGAGATAAGGGTCAAGTGTTTTGGATAATCTTGGCGACCACCAAAGCAGGGATGCCAGGATCGTTCCAAGCAGTGTCCCTATGATAAAGCCGAGAACGGTCTCGAATAGCGTCACTCCGGAATGGGATAGCAGGGTTCCATCACCCAATTTCTGTATGAAAAGATGCCACACTTTAGTCGGGGAGCTGAAGATGAGCGGATCGATCAGTTCCTTCCTGGATAAAAATTCCCAACTGCTGAAAAAAACGATGAAAATCAGGATCTGATAAAAGCGAATGAGCCTGTTTTCTTTTTTTAATGAGGTTTTATATTGGTTATGAAGCTGTTCAATATTCAAGGCTCTCAAGCTCCTTCCAGATCGTTTGGAATAGCATCGGATACTGTGGATGGTTGCGTGCATGGAAAGGCGTGAGTTCACGCAATTCATCGGGCACCTTGAAGGTTTTGTGCACGCTTCCCGGGTTCGCGGAAAACAGAAAGATGCGGTCACTCATTGCAATGGCTTCACCGATATCATGGGTGACGAGGACGGCTGTCTTTCCGAAGGATTTCAGGGTTTCAAAAACAAGGTCTTCCAGCTTCAACTTGGTTTGGTAATCAAGAGCTGAAAACGGTTCATCAAGCAAAAGGATTTTTGGATCGACTGCCAGTGTCCGTGCCAGTGCAGCCCTTTGCCTCATTCCTCCCGATAGTTCGCGCGGATATAATTTTCTGGTGTCTCCCAATCCAACGTCACTTAAAAGTTTAAGCGTTTTTATTCTCTCGAGTCCTTCATCTTTTTTAATCAGTTTCAATCCTAATAAGATATTTTCTTCTATCGTCTTCCATGGAAATAGATAATCCTGCTGCAGCATATAGCCGATTGAAAGGTCGCTGTTGGCTTTCAGCGGTTTGTTTTCGAGCAGGATCTTTCCTGAAGTGGGCGGAAAGAGCCCGGCGATGATGGAAAGCAGGGTGGTTTTTCCGCAGCCGCTCGGACCTAGAAAAGAGACGAATTCACCTTTTTCAATGTCGAGGGAAATGTCCGCAAGTGCGGTCGCTGCCGTCTGATTTGAAAAATAAGTATGGTGAATGTCTTGGATTTTTAAAAAGCTCATCGGACATCCTCCTTACCTTTTGCTATGTTATTTTGTGACTTCTTCAGCAAAGTCGGTATTGACCAGCTCTTCATGGCTTATACGTGATGGAAGCTCGCCTGCTTCGTCCATGATGTTTTGCAGATTGTTCCATTCTTCTTCATCAAGAATGGGGTCGGTGGCAAAGGATCCTTGTTCTTTGTAGCGGTTGATAACTGTTTCCATCGTCTCGAGATTGGTATCCTCAAAATACGGCTGAATGACTTCGGCAATTTCGGCAGCATCGTTTTCCTGAACCCAATCTTGTGCTTTCTTCAAGGCCCTCGTGAATTTTTCGACAGTCTCTTTGTCTTCTTTCAAATAGCTTTCTTTAGCCATATAAACTGTATATGGAAGATGACCGGACTCGGTGCCGAAAGAAGCGACGATATAGCCTTTTCCTTCTTTTTCAAACACACTGGCCGTTGGTTCGAACAGTTGAACGAAATCGCCGGTTCCGGAAGCGAAGGCAGTTGCGACATTCGCAAAATCAATGTTCTGGATGAGGTTCAAATCTTTTTTCGGGTCTATGTTATGTTTTTTCAATACGAACTCGCCGGCCATCTGCGGCATCCCGCCTTTGCGCTGGCCTAGGAATGTAGAGTTTTTCAGCATATCCCAATTGAAGTTGTCAATTTTTTCACGTGAAACAAGGAACGTTCCATCCGTCTGTGTTAATTGAGCGAAGTTGATGACCGGTTCTTTTGAACCCTGCGCCTGGACATAAATAGATGTTTCAGAACCAACGAGAGCAATGTCTGCTCCATCCGTAAGGAGAGCGGTCATCGTCTTGTCGCCGCCTGCCGTCGTTTTCAAATCAATGCTGAGGCCCTCATCTTTAAAAAATCCCTTTTCGATCGCTACATATTGCGGTGTATAGAAAAGGGAGCGGGTTACTTCGGCAACCCTGACCTTCGTTGTTTCCTGTTCTTTGTTGCCGCATGCGCCAAGCGGGATCACCAGCACGCACAGAAGTAAAAATACGACACCTGCTTTACACCATTTTTTCAAAATTCCTTCCTCCTTGATATATGGGTATTTTGCCTACATTATCGTATGAACGGAAGAAAAAAATGTGAATGCCTCTCAGGGGATAAAAACAAGCGGATGTTTTACAATAAGAATAAAGAGAAAGGAGAGTGGAAATTGGAGAACGGAACGATTATTTCAAAACAGCGGTTTCCATCACCGCATCCACGAATCCATCTTTATTCAGTTACGTACATATCACAAGGCCTGAAGGTAAAGGGTTTGCTGGCTGAACCGGTTGATGGCGAAATACATGACGCCTTCTTATATTTACGCGGCGGGATTAAAAATGTCGGCAAGGTGAGGCCTGCAAGAATCGTGCAGTATGCTGTAGAAGGTTTCATCGTTTTTGCTCCTTTTTACCGTGGAAATCAAGGCGGGGAGGGGGATGAGGATTTTGGAGGCGAAGATCGATTCGATGCGATATCAGGATTCAATCTTCTTGAACAGCATCCCCGAGTGAACAAGGATCACATTCATATCCTCGGGTTTTCCCGTGGCGGCATCATGGCCCTGTGGACTGGGATATACTGCAGGAATGCAGCGTCGATCGTCACATGGGGAGGTGTGTCGGATATGTTTTTAACATATGTCGAACGGGTCGATATGCGTCGGATGATGAAGCGTGTCATCGGCGGAACACCTAAAAAATGCCCGGATCAATATGAATACCGTACTCCATTGTTTGCGATTGAAGATTTGAATGTACCCGTCCTGATCATACATGGTGAAAAAGATGACAATGTCGCCATAGAACACGCATACCGGCTGGAAAAAAGGTTGAAAATGCATGACAAAGAGGTCGAAAGTTGGTATTTCCCTCAATTCACGCATTACTTCCCGCCTGCCGTGAACAGAAAAGTAGTCGAAGATTTAACATCTTGGATGAAAAGTAAAACCGAATAATGATAGAATGAAGGATATACTAAGTATATTGGCAAGAGGAGGAGATACACATGGGCATGCCTATGGAGCTAAATACCATGATCGTTACAAAAGGGAACGAAACCCGTGAAGAAGAAAACACTTTTCGGCTGGCGAAAGCTGGTTACAGGTTATACCCTATCGATATTCCAATCGATGTCCGCAAAACGATCCAATCTGATTCAAGCGGAACAGCCGTTATCCAAAAAATTGAATGGACCAGTGAAAAGACCATCATTACGTACCAACTGCTATCACTGAATTCAACTAACTAAATAGACAAGCGCTTGCCGGGAATCGCCTTCGCTGCAAGCGCTTTTTTTGTTTTTGCAGAATTCGACAGATACGCGGATAATTCGGCCTGTGTGGAAAAAATTCGACCCAAGCAAAACGGGATTCTATCAGTGTAGAATCCCTGGTGGATATTCAATCTTCGAAATGATTGTTACGAAAAGAGTGGTAAAATGGTGTAAAGTGCATGAGGCGGGGTGGTTTGATGATTTTAGTGAGTTCTTGTTTAGCGGGCCTTGAGGTAAGATACGATGGTACTCACAGCTTGGATGATGGAATTATGGCATTGATGAGGGAGAAAAAGGCTATAGCTGTTTGTCCTGAGTTGCTTGGCGGTTTTTCGACCCCGAGGGAACCTGCTGAGATAGTTGGCGGTGAAGGTGGGGATGTCCTTGATGGAAAAGCGAAGATCATCGAAAAGTCGGGCAGGGATGTAACGGAATTGTACATAAAGGGAGCGAATCTTACGTTATTGAAAGCCCAGGAGGTAGGGGCGACGTTAGTCGTTTTAAAAGAAAACAGTCCATCCTGCGGGAGTGCCACGATTTATAATGGGGAATTCAAGGGGAAGAAGAAGGTCGGGAATGGAGTGACCGCGGCTTTGCTTAGGAGGCATGGGTTCACGGTCATTTCAGAAGAAAGGTTATTCGATTACCTGGGTGAAAAATGAGTAATGGCATTAGATTTTGAAAGAAGGGGAATACATGGAGGATATCAATCTCTATACTTTGCTATTTTTAATACTTGCGGGTTTTATTGCCGCATTCATCGATTCCGTAGTGGGCGGGGGCGGGTTAATTTCCATTCCTGCTTTATTGTTCACGGGAATATCGCCTTCAGCGGCACTTGCCACTAACAAGCTGGCGGGTACCATGGGGTCTTTAACGAGTACGATTTCATTCATTCGGGCTGGAAAAGTGGATTTCAAATTCGTCATCAAGCTGTTTCCGATCACCGTGATTGGAGCGGCGTTAGGAGCATACATTGTACATTTCGTTTCCGCAGAGATATTGAAGCCCCTCATTTTGATCTTGCTGGTCATTGTCGCGTTTTATACATTGGTAAAAAAGGATTGGGGTAAAGACGCAAAGTATAAAGGGCTGACAAGGAAGAAAATGATTCTTTTGATAGTCATAATATTTGCGATTGGTTTTTATGATGGTTTTCTAGGGCCAGGCACAGGTTCCTTTTTATTATTTTCATTTCTGATCATTGGGTTTGATTTTGTCCAGGCTGCCGGGAATGCAAGAATATTGAATTTTGGAAGCAATATTGCCGCACTTATCATTTTTTTATCTATGGGGACCGTCAATTTTGCCTATGGAATCCCGATGGGTCTTGCAATGGTCGCGGGAGCATTGGCAGGAACGAACTTCGCCATAAAGAAAGGTGCTTCCTATGTCCGTATCTTATTCATTTGCGTCACGATTTTATTGATTGGAAAAAATGTCCTTAATTATTTTCATATTTTTTGATGGAGTATTCAGCGAATGAATGCCTATTAAAAATGGCCGGGGATACAAGGCGTATTTTCGGCCACTTTTAAACAAGGTCATTCGCTTCTTCAGGTGTTGGGAAATCAGCTTCCCCGTAGATTTGCAGTTGACCATGAAATACTTCTGCATAAAAGGCCAATGCGTCTATAGCTGTCCATCAAAAATTAAATAGAGGGTAACTTGATTTTTCATACTAATCCTCCTGTTTCGTGTTGACTATCCATTCGACAGAATTAAATTTTCTTATCAAAACAAGCTTCGCAGATGAAACTTCCTTCATTTTTTAAATATGATTTTATTTCAGTCATCCCTTTACCCTTCGGATAACGCATTTTCACAAGAACGAATTCTTCCCCCTTAATTTCTTTACCACATTTAACACAATTGGGATCTTTCCCGAACATTACAACACCTCCAAGGTAATACGATTCACTTCAATGAAACTTTAAATCTCCCCAAACTATCGAAAATGAAAGCAGCCGTTTCATAATCTGGCTGAATAGAAAAAGCCTGCCGCTCTTACGTGACAGGCTTTTCTCTCTATTTTATTTTTTATAATGGAAGGGGTGATTTCACTTCGCAATGCGTTAATAGGATATCGACAATCCGCTTTGAAGCGAATCCATCTCCATATGGGTTGGAAGCTGTCGCCATTTTTTTATAGGTTTCTTCATTTGTAAGTAATTCTGAGGCTAATTGATAAATTCGTTCTTCCTCGATTCCTGCCAATAAAAGGGTACCGGCATCGATTCCTTCCGGACGTTCTGTTGTATCGCGTAACACAAGGACAGGAACGCCAAGTGAGGGAGCTTCTTCTTGCACCCCTCCGGAATCTGTCAATATGAGATGGGCGTGCGCCGCAAAGTTATGAAAATCAAGCACCTCAAGCGGCTCTATTAAGTGAAGCCTTTCCGTTTCACCGAAAATCCGGTAAGCAATTTCACGAACAACCGGGTTTTTATGAAGCGGGAAAACAACTTGGATATCCTTGTAATCTTCAAGCAGCCGTTTGACGGAACGGAATATCTCTTCCATTGGTTTTCCGATATTTTCCCGTCTGTGCGCTGTCATCAATAACATGCGATCTCCATTCAAACCAGATAGAATCGGATGTTCATAGTCTTTACGTACTGTTGTTTTCAAAGCATCGATAGCCGTATTGCCAGTAATATGGATACAATCACTCTTTTTATTCTCCAAAATTAGATTCTCTGCCGCCTGATTTGTAGGGGCAAAGTGCAAATCAGCCATGACGCCTGTCAGCTGCCTATTCATCTCTTCAGGATATGGAGAATACTTATTACCAGTCCGCAGACCAGCTTCAACGTGACTAATCTGTATCTTATTATAGAAAGCTGCCAGGCTGGCGATGAAAGTTGTCGTTGTATCCCCATGTACGAGGACGATATCCGGTTTTATATCTTTCATGAGCGAACTCAATCTTTCAAGCCCTCGAGTTGTAATCTCTTCTAATGTTTGTCTATCCTTCATCATATCCAAATCGTGATCTGGCTTTATTTGAAAACATTGCAAGACTTGGTCGAGCATTTCCCTATGCTGGGCGGTGACCACCACGATGGTCTCTATTTCTTCTGGATGCTTTTTCAGTTCCAAAACGACTGGTGCCATTTTGATAGCCTCTGGTCTTGTACCAAATACGGTCATGACCTTAATACGTTGTTTAGGCATGCTCATTTCCTCCCCTTCTGAATGTCTCCCCCATTATAACGGGAAGTTCATGGGAAATATAAAAACGAAACAATTATTAACAGAATTTTTACAATATTAATAATGACTTTATACTTCTTTAACCTTAAGTTAATATCTGGCATTTACAATATAAAGCAGGAAGTAAGCTAAGCAGAATAGAGGTGATAGGCGAATATGAAAAGCGTCCTGATGATCGTGCAAAACTTTTATCCGGAAATCGGAAGTGCGGGAAATAGAATGAAAAATATATATCTCCATTTGAAAAGAAACGGATTCGAGGTAACGGTCATCACATTGAAGCCGAGTTATCCTAATCAAAGTTTATATCAAGATACAAAGTTTTGGGATGAAGATAGCATTGAAGAAGATGTCATCAGGATTAAGCCGGACAAAGTGAAGAGGTATACAAGCAATATGGGGAAGCGGTTGCTTCATTATCTTGAAGCGATGTGGCTTTTCATCTATACAATCATCCGTCTCGAAAAAAAATATGATTATGTGTTTGCCACGACCCCGCCGATCTTCCCTACATTGGCAGCGTTGATCGCCAAGAAAAAGATGAAGGCGAAACTCATTACCGATGTCAGGGATTTATGGCCGGAATCGTTGATAGGTGTAGGCGTATTTAATAATAAGTGGGTTTTGAAAATCGCCTTCTTCCTGGAAAGGAAGCTATATAGGCATTCAGATTTTATTATCATCAATAGCCCTGGTTTCAGGGATTATATCGTTGCAAAGGGAGTCAAGGAAGAGGCCATCCAATTCATCCCCAATTCGCTTACAGCGGATGAGCTGACGTTAAAGAACTTGCTTACACCCGTATCGGAAAAGGTAATCAAGGTCGTTTATGCGGGGAATATCGGACTGGCCCAGGACTTGAAAAAACTGATAGCCGTCGCTGAAAAGCTAAGGGAACATAAACAAATCGAGTTCTCGATGATTGGATATGGATACCGGATATCCGAAGTGGAGAAGGAGATAAGCTCTAGAGGGCTGACTAATATTAAGATGATTAATGCGATGAATCGAAGAGTTACTCTTCATGAAGTTTCAACGTCTCATATTGCCTATGTGAGCTTGGTTGAAAAAGAAGTCTTCAATAAGGTCCTGCCCGGTAAAATCATCGATTATATGTGTGTCGGAAAACCCATTGTCGGTGATGTGGACGGCAGGGCCAAGAAGATGCTCATGGAGGCGAAATGCGGGTTGGTGGCAGAGAGCAGAAATGTTGATGAAATCTGTCAGCATATATTGACAATGGCCTCAGATCCGGCCCTTCGTGAAGAACTGGGAGAAAACGGTCATCGGTATGCTAAACAACATTTTCAGTGGTCTAAAAATATTAAAGGTCTCATCAACGTGATGGAAGCGTCAGGCTGAAAAATCCGGAAGTGGAGGACAACATGGCGAAGAAAGTATGTATGTTCGTGTGGAATCACTTTACGAACGATGCGAGGGTTCTAAGAGAATGCACAGCACTTACAGAAGCGGGTTATGAAGTCGATTTAATTGCCATTCATAACTGGAAAATCGAAGGTTTGGCCAAAAAGGAGAAACACCAAAATGGTTTCTCGGTCACTAGGGTGAATAACCGCTGGGAAGCGCTTAATAAGATTCTCAGGATCGTAGGCAAATTGAAGAAAAAGAAGTTTGAAATCGTTCTATTTGCCTTATTGATCTGGAATACGTTGTGGAATTTGAACTTGATCAACGGCTGGGTGGGATCGGGAATACTGTTCGGTGCATTTGCACTTCTTGCGCTGGGCACCCTGTTCATCACTAAAACGAAGCTGCCGACACTATTAACGAGGAGCTACATTTTTGGTCAAATGATCTATCATGGCCGGAAAAGGAAATATGATTTCTATCATTCAAATGACTTGAATACGCTCATGCAGGGAGCGATCAGCAGTAAATGGCTGAGAAGGAAAAAGCTGATTTATGACTCGCATGAAGTACAAACGAGCAGAACGGGATATAATAGCCGAATTTACGGGATGATGGAGAAATTCCTATTAATGTTCGTCGATGAAATGATTGCTGAAAACCATACGAGAGCTAAGTATAACGAAGACTTATATGGTCTGTATCCCAAGGTGGTCCATAACTACCCGATTCCAACCAATCCGGAGGAAAGTACGGCCGTGAATTTGCATGAGCTGCTCGATTTGCCAGAGAATGAACCGATATTGTTATACCAAGGCGGCGTTCAAATGGGAAGAGGGTTAGAGCAATTGGTTGATGCTGTACCGATGATCGAGGGCGGAACGGTAGTTTTTATCGGGGATGGAAGGATCAAGGATGAATTAATGAAGAAAGTAAGCGACATGAATCTGGAGCATCGTGTGAAGTTCCTGCCGAAGGTTCCGGTCGACGAGCTGCTCCATTATACAAAAAATGCGTATTTAGGTTTTCAGATATTGAATAATGTCTGCTTTAATCACTACTCCGCTTCTTCAAATAAATTGTTTGAATACATGATGAGCGGTGTGCCAGTGGTTGCCTGCAGCTTTCCTGAAATTCAAAAGGTTGTCGATACGGAAAAAATCGGTGTATGTGTCGATTCGCATGATCCAAAATCAATTGCCGAAGGTGTCAATTACTTATTGAAGCATCCTGAAAAAAGGGCGGAAATGAGCCAAAACTGCCTGAAGGCGCGACAAAAATACAATTGGAAACAAGAGAAGGAAATCTTTATCGAAATCTATCAAACAGCCTAACAAATTTGAGTGCAGCAGAAAAATAGATAGGAGTGGTTTATATGAAACTTTGTACAATCGGACTTGGTTATATCGGACTTCCAACTTCTTTAATGTTTGCGAAATACGGTGTCGATGTTGTCGGCGTGGATATCCATCCTGAAATTATTTCCAATTTGAATAGCGGCAGGCTCCATATCGAAGAACCTGGATTGGATGAGGTATTAGAAGAAGTGATTGCTTCCAATAAGTTCCGAGCTGCGTTAAGCCCGGAACATGCGGATGTTTTCATCATCGCGGTGCCTACTCCAAATAAAAAGGACATGCACCAATCCTGTGATTTAACACATGTCATGGATGCAACCTCAAACATTCTTCCTTTTATCAAAAAAGGGAATGTCATCATTATCGAATCGACGATAGCGCCAAGAAGCATGGATGATCATATTAAACCGATGATCGAGAGGACGGGCCTTACCATCGGAAAAGACATTTTCCTCGTACATTGTCCGGAACGCGTTTTACCTGGAAGGATTCTTGAAGAGTTGGTTCATAATAACCGTATCGTCGGGGGCATCACCGAAACATGCTCATATAAAGGAAGTCTTGTTTACAAAACCTTCGTTCAAGGGGAAATCATTCAGACCGATGCGAAAACGGCAGAAATGTCCAAACTGATGGAAAACACCTTCAGGGATGTCAATATCGCCCTTGCGAATGAGCTGACGAAAATCTGTTTCGAGCTGGACATCAATGTTTTGGATGTCATATCGATGGCAAACAAACACCCTCGTGTCAATATACACCAACCAGGACCAGGAGTTGGCGGCCATTGTTTAGCGGTCGATCCGTATTTCGTCGTTGCAAAGGCACCGGAGTATGCGAGAATCATTAAATTGGCGCGTGATACCAACGTATCGATGCCTTATTACATCGTTAATTCCATAAGGATGATGCTAGAGGGGATCCGGAAGCCAAAAGTAGCTGTTTTCGGTCTAGCATACAAAGGAAATGTAGATGATATTCGTGAAAGTCCCGCCATTGATGTCGTCAATATCTTGATGGGAATGGAAAACATGGATGTAGCCTTGCATGACCCGCATGTCAAATCTGGAAAGATGCCAGTCGTATCAGTGGAAGACGCTGTAAATGATGCCGACTTGATACTTATCCTGACTGACCATGATGAATTTAAACAGATGGATTATGATAAGCTATCGAAACTCATGAGCAATAAATTGATTCTGGATACACGCAATTGCATTGATGCAACTAAAACAGATGTCCCGGTGGCGAACCTGGGCAATATATATCAATACAAAACGGTGTCCATGAAAAAAGACAGGAATAAAGCGATCATCTAAAAATTTGGACAACATGGATAACGGAATAACGATTAAGGGGGCACTGACTATCACAGTGCCCCTTTTCCAATGAAAAAAAGGACCATGCAAGAAAGTGGTCCTTTCAGAACGTGGAAACGATCCAGTTTGTTTCAGTTCCGCTTCCTGTACGTCAAGCATCCTAGCAGAGTCTCGGCCAATTATTCGAGCGCAGCCGTCATATTTCGGGTTATAAGGCAGTATTCGAGCGCAGCCGCCGTATTTCGGGCTGCAAGGCAGTGAATTCGTCAGCAGATGGCATATTTCGAGCTGTATGGCAGTGAATTCGACAGTAGACGTGTATTCGGGTAAGGAGTAATTTCGACCACAGATGGCGTATTTCGAGCTGTATGGCAGTGAATTCGACAGTAGACGTGTATTCCGGGTGCAAGGCAGTAAATTCGAGCGCAGCCGCCATATTTCGGGGTGTATGGCAGTAAGTTCGAGCGAAGATGCCGTATTTCGGGTTACTTGGTACTTTATTCGACAGTAGATGAGGTATTTCCCCTTCCATGGCACTTAATAAAGTAATCCATAATCATGGTTCGGGATGTGACATTTCTTGCCGACAAACTGAAAGGACCAAGCAAGAGCTTGGTCCTTTTGTGTACAATTTATTAAGCTGTCGGGCCGCCAAGTTCTTCGATTTCACTTGGAACGCTTTTGAATTTCTTGAAGTTTGCACGGAATTGTGCGGCAAGGTCTGTTGCTGCTTCTTTATAAGCGGAAGGATCTGCCCAAGTCTTGATTGGTTGAAGCACTTCATCAGGAACACCAGGAACATGAAGCGGGATATCCAAACCGAAGATATCATCTTTGATCGTTTCGATGTTCGCTAATTCACCTTCAAGCGCCGCTTGTACCATTGCACGGGTGTAAGCAAGTTTCATACGGCTTCCAGTTCCGTATGCACCGCCAGTCCATCCTGTGTTGACAAGGTATACTTTTGCATTGTGCTCGTCAATTTTATCACCAAGCATCTCAGCATAGCGTGTAGCTGGAAGCGGTAAGAATGGTGAACCGAAGCAAGTGGAGAATGTAGCCTCCGGAGAAGTTACGCCTCTTTCAGTACCAGCCAATTTACTAGTGTATCCGCTTAGGAAGTGGAACATTGCCTGTTCTTTGGAAAGCTTGCTGATTGGAGGCAGAACGCCTGAAGCATCAGCTGTTAAGAAAATGATTGTATTTGGATGTCCTGCAATACTTGGGTTCACGATGTTATCGATCGCTTGCATTTGGTAAGCAGCACGAGTGTTTTCAGTCAATGAACTGTCATCATAGTTCGCTACACGCGTATCCGGATCAACAACAACATTTTCCAATACAGCACCAAAACGGATTGCGTCGAAAATTTGCGGTTCTTTTTCACGTGAAAGGTTGATCGTTTTCGCATAGCAGCCGCCTTCGATGTTGAATACGCCATTAGAAGACCAGCCGTGCTCGTCATCGCCAATCAATTTACGGCTAGTGTCTGCTGATAAAGTTGTTTTGCCTGTACCGGACAGTCCGAAGAATAAAGCGACGTCCCCTTCACGTCCTACGTTAGCAGAGCAATGCATTGGAAGGATTCCAGCCTCTGGAAGTAAGTAGTTCATGATCGAGAAGATCGATTTTTTCATTTCTCCTGCATATTCCGTTCCGCCGATCAGGATCGTACGGCGTTCAAAAGAAACGATGATGAACGTTTCGGATGTAGTTCCGTCCACTTCTGGGTCCGCTTTGAAGTTAGGTGCAGAAAGGATCGTGAATTCAGCTTCGTGACCTCTCAGTTCCTCTTCGTTTGGACGGATGAACAAAGTATGGGCGAAAAGGTTATGCCAAGCATATTCATTAACAACACGGATGGGAAGACGTGATGATTCGTCTGCACCAGCGAAACCTTTAAAAACAAAAATCTCTTCTTTTGCTTTTAGGTAGTCAACTACTTTATTATATAGTTTATTGAACACATCTTCGGAAATCGGTCGGTTCACGGGACCCCAATCGATTTTATCTTTAACTGATGCTTCTTCCACGATATATTTATCTTTAGGTGAACGACCGGTATATTTGCCAGTTTCAGCTTTTACCGCGCCGGTTGATGTTAAAACGCCTTCATTTCTGCTAAGTACTTTTTCGACCAATTGAGGAACTGATAGTTGAGTTTGCACATTGTTTCCTGTTAATAATTGGTGTAACTCATTAGAAACATCTACAGAATTCATATATGAGGTACCTTCCTTTGTTTGAGTTTTTAGATTACAATTAGTATAACACATTCATTTAATTAGTCTATACTATTTCTTTTAATTTGTGATTATTTTCAGCTAGCCGCATTAATCATTTTAATCCGGCAGGAACCGATTCAGGATAATCGCATATACTTTCATGAAGAAAATTTTATTTAAATAGGAAGTTAGTAAGCAATATATGTCTAATGGGAAAGTCAGGATGTCGTTCCTTTTCGATGTTCAATACTTTATTATTAATGGCAATTTACAACATTTCTATTCGTATTTTGTGTTGTAAACCCCTCTAGGACGTTGTATCAACATGTTTTTTCAAATGAACGCCATTCTGGGTGGAAATGTTCTTTTTAGAAAAGCATTGACAAATTCCAGCCAGATACGATAATATCTTAAATTGTACGGATTCTCTTATCCCGAGTTGGTGGAGGGACAGGCCCTTTGAAACCCAGCAACCTGCCATATTGAACTTGACTCCAAGATCGATCGCCGAAAATAAAGCGAAGGTCTTCAAGGAATAGTGGTGATGGTGCTAACCTGAGCAAGGTAAAAAACCCTTGAACGATAAGAGTGAAAGGATAGAAGACAGAGTTTTAAACCTTTCCTCATTTGCCAGGGAAGGTTTTTGTGTTTTTTATAAGTAATTCTGTGTCTATAGTTGAAACTAATGAGGGAAACGAGTTCCGTAAAAATCAGGCTTATGCCTACAACATACTAACTTCCAAGGAGGAAATATGATGTCAAAGAAACGTCTATTTACTTCTGAATCTGTTACAGAGGGCCATCCGGACAAAATTTGTGATCAGATTTCAGATTCCATTTTAGATGCTATCCTAGCTAAGGATGCAAATGCACGTGTTGCGTGTGAAACTAGTGTAACTACAGGTCTTGTACTTGTTGCTGGTGAAATTACAACGTCCGCTTACGTGGATATCCCGCGTATCGTTCGTGATACGGTTAAAGGAATTGGCTACACACGTGCGAAATACGGTTTCGATGCTGAAACTTGTGCCGTTTTGAGTTCCATTGATGAGCAGTCTGCCGATATCGCAGCTGGTGTCGATAAAGCATTGGAAGCTCGTGAAGGAAACATGTCAGATGAAGAAATCGATGCAATCGGTGCAGGGGACCAAGGTCTTATGTTCGGATTCGCTTGTAATGAAACAGAAGAGCTTATGCCGCTTCCGATTTCATTGGCGCATAAACTTTCATTCCGCTTGACTCAAGTTCGTAAAGATGAAACTCTTGCTTACCTACGCCCTGATGGTAAAACACAGGTAACCGTGGAATATGATGAGAATAACCGTCCTGTACGTGTAGATACAATCGTCATCTCTACACAGCATGATGCAGAAATTACGCTTGAACAAATTCAAGCCGATCTAAAAGAACATGTGATCAAAGCTGTCGTTCCAGCCGAGTTGATCGATGCAGATACTAAGTACTTCATCAACCCGACTGGCCGTTTCGTAATCGGCGGACCTCAAGGGGATGCTGGTCTTACTGGACGTAAAATCATCGTTGATACTTATGGCGGATACGCTCGTCACGGCGGCGGTGCATTCTCTGGTAAGGATGCAACTAAAGTTGACCGTTCTGCTGCATACGCTGCACGTTACGTTGCGAAAAACATCGTGGCAGCCGGCCTTGCCGACAAAGCGGAAGTTCAATTGGCATACGCAATTGGTGTGGCAGAGCCTGTATCGATCTCTATTGATACGTTCGGAACTGGTACAGTTAGCGAAGAAGTCCTTGTTGACCTAGTTCGCGCAAACTTCGACCTTCGTCCAGCTGGAATCATCAAAATGCTTGACCTTCGTCGCCCAATCTACAAACAAACAGCTGCATACGGACACTTCGGCCGTACAGATGTCGATCTTCCATGGGAACGCACGGACAAAGCAGAAACATTAAAAGCACAAGCGTAATTCATATAAAAAAAGGTGTCCCGCTATTAGCGGGGCACCTTTTTTATGGATTAACTTAGCCGTCTGCGGGAATAATTCAAGAAATCCCAAAGAAATTCAACTTTAAGGGCCATACTCGTGAGTTAGAGCGATTTACTCGTGAGTTTTGAGCAAATACTCGTGAGTTTGGAGCAAATACTCGTGAGTTTCAGCAATTTACTCGTGAATTTGGAGCAAATACTCGTGAGTTTCAGCAATTTACTCGTGAATTTGGAGCAAATACTCGTGAGTTTCAGCAATTTACTCGTGAATTTGGAGCAATACTGGTGAGTTTCAGCATTTACTCGTGAGTTTGGAGCAAATACTCGTGAGTTTCAGCAATTTACTCGTGAATTTGGAGCAATACTCGTGAATTTCAGCGATTTACTCGTGAGTTTGGAGCAAATACTCGTAAGTTAGGAGCAAATACTCGTGAATTTCAGCGATATACTCGTGAGTTGCGTTCAAATACTCGTAATTTTCAGTCAAGTGCTCGTGCATTACTTTATTCGTTCCGCCGTTTTATAGTATTGGCCTTTTTCGGCGTATTCGCGTACGATGCGTTCCATATCCTGACGATCTTCTTCGTTGATTTCGCGGATGACTTTAGCTGGACGTCCGAATGCCAACATGTTCGGTGGAATGACTTTGCCTTGGGGAACGAGACTGCCGGCACCGATGAAAGCCCCTTCGCCGATTTCGGCTTCATCAAGTACAATCGATCCCATGCCGATTAAAGCTCCTTTGCGGATTTTACAGCTATGTAATATGACCTGATGGCCAATGGTTACTTCATCCTCGATGATCAATGGATTATTTGGGCTTTGGTGCAGGATGCTGTTATCCTGTATACTGACTTTTTTTCCGATGATGGTTGGGGATACATCACCGCGAATGACGGAATTGAACCAGATTGATGTTTCGTCACCAATTTTGACATCACCTGTGACGACAGCATTTTCAGCAATATAAGCGCTTTCAGCAATTTCAGGTTCTTTGCCTTTATACGGATAAATAATCATTTTCAATCATTTCCTTTCCGAAGTGAATGTTTTTATGTATTATTTTAATATACCGTATGCAAATACACTTGGCTATTTATAATAGCAATGTACAACTTGTTAGATTTCTTTTTTGTCGAAAATCACGAATATGGTTATAATTTATATATATTATTTCAACTATCATGGATCGTACACAACAAGTGAAAAGTGAAAGGGGGATTTCGAATGTGGAAATGGGAGACAGAAGGAGACGCAAAGGGCGTCATTGTCATCATTCATGGGGCAATGGAACATCACGGACGTTATAAGTGGGTAACACAAATGTGGCTTTCAGCTGGATACCATGTCGTCATGGGCGACCTTCCTGGGCAGGGTATGACTACTCGCGCCTACCGGGGACATATCGATTCCTTTGATGAGTATTTGGACGAAGTGAAAAGCTGGATAGAAGAGGCTTATGAATATTCGTTGCCGGTCTTTTTACTTGGACACAGCATGGGCGGTTTGATTTCGATACGCCTTCTTCAGGAAGAGGAATGGGACATTGCAGGAGTGATTCTTTCTTCTCCTTGCTTGGGCCTCGTGACGAAGCCGCGGAAGTTCCTTACAATGCTCTCGCATGGTTTGAACATCGTTATGCCTCAGTTCAGGGTGGATTCCGGATTGACACCTGAAATGGCGACGAGAAGTGCGGAAATTCGTGAATCCGATAGAAACGATACATTATATATCACAAAGGTTTCGGTTCGCTGGTATCGCGAGCTTGCACAGGCTATGAAGGATGCTTTTGAAGAGATTCCTGAATTTCAGGATGTGCCGCTTTTGGTGATGCAGGGCGGAGATGACCGAATCGTGAACAAGAAGGCGGTTCGTGAGTGGTTCAATTATAATTTGGCCAGTGAAAAGCAATATAAGGAATGGCCGAAGCTTTATCATGAAATCTTCAATGAACCGGAGCGTGATGATGTATTTCAATATGCGCTGAGTTTTGTTGAAAACCGTTTAAAGATATTAGGGTATGTCGTTTGATCCGTACATACTTCAGGATAAATGAAAAACTGCCGAAGTTTGTGATCTGACCCAATAAAGTTAGACATATAATTTAAGCAGCTTCTAAGACCTGAGTTCGGTATTCTATCGGACTCAGGTCTTTTAATTTTACCTTCATTCGTTTGTGGTTATAGTAATGAATATAATCATCTAATTCCTTTTCAAAGTG